>NZ_JBHIOI010000001.1:0-278022 GCF_042195415.1 Bartonella sp. CE47NXGY
GCATCCGGTCTGTTAGGTTATGTGAGTGATGGCAAACAAACCACTGTTGGCTTTGATGGGCATAGATATGACTTTGTCAGCAGAATTATTGGCGGCAATGGCTATACCTACGGGACACTCCCTGCTGGTAGTAACGTTTTGACAGAATGGTGGAGAGTGATCATGAATCCCATAAGCTCCCATACCTGTCTTGGAGATGCGGGGCGTATGTGCAACATGCTTTACGGCTCATCTCATCGTGAACAAGTTCCTTCAAGTAAATCATGGAGTAAAAAATGAAACAAATCTTAAAATTATTAAGTGCGATAACTCTATTGAGTATAGCTGGGTGCCAGTTTAATAAAACTCCTGGGGGGTATTTGAGCGCGTGGGAGAAAAATGGTGTTACTGATTTTACTGAGGTAGGAAAAGCCTTATTAGAATGTGGAATGCCAACCCCTTATGATACTGATCCAGAAAGCAGAAAGCTCAGCTACAATGCAATAGCAACCATAGAAGCTTGTATGATTCAATCAGGTTTTCGTGATAAAGTGGGAGGGGGAACTTGGTGTGTAAATCATAAAGCCGAGGATCTTCCCATTTGTCGTCCAGGTGCTGTCATACCACAGCGCAGTGTCAAGAAGCGCTTGAACAGCCCGTTTTGTAAAAAGCATCCAGAACAATATGAATGCTATCCTTAAGTTTTGCTGTTTGTGATGATCAACAATCTGCCATCCTTGCCTTTGCTTGGAATGGTGGGATTGTTTTCTCAACCAATCATCTCAATATTGTTCACCGTTGTTTAAGCAGCGATGACAGAAAATATCAACAGGCTTACGAGCTTTTTTATTGTAAATAAATCCATTGAAAGAGGGGAAGAATGAAGAAAATCTTAAAACTATTGAGTTGCATAGCTCTCTTAAATACAGCTGGATGTGTTAACCAACCTCCTCCATCAACTTTAGCATTATGGGAAAAACCAGGTGTCGATAAAGCGATGATCCAACAATCCTTATCAAAATGTGGTTGGAAACCGGTTTATGCTTCTTCTAGTGATATGAATTCGTATGCGAGTGAATTTGCCTCAGTTTATGAGTGCATGAAAAAAGCAGGTTTCCGATATAAACTGCAAGATTCAAAAGGGATCTATTTTACACAACCTCCCAAAAGTGGCTCATTCCTAAGCAATTTAATGATAGCAGGATATCAGCAATTTATGGACAATGACACCTTTGGTGTGACCAACAAAACGAAACAGGAAGGGGCTTTACTAACGCATTTTGAGGATGAAAGAAAACGTCAGCAAAAGCAAAAAGCTTTACAAAAGCGATCACCAAAGCGTCCTCCCCATCGTTAAAAGGTCGTTGGATAAAATCACGAATGAAGTAGGGGATCAAAGCCGTCTCCTTCTTTATTCAAGCGGGTGGCACTTTAAATAAGGCAGCATTCATGGTGTTGGCGCTGATATTATCGCTGGTACCAATCCTGTTTATGCAAATGGTGAGCAGAGCGGGAATATCACCTTGGGAGCAGGTAAAGATATCATTTTTGAAAGTGTACAAAACCAGCTCGTGGGTGTTGCTACAGCCCTTGGCTCTTAAGACGATTCATAAGAATCATTTTTACTCCTTTCTTCTATAGTTTTTACCCACACATCAGCCCCGCTTATGATGTGCAAGCAAGTGATTTTGATTGATTCAAGATAAACAGATTTGAAATGAGAGAATCCTACGTTATTCGGGAGGCTAATTCAATATAAATAACGCTAGATTATTATTATAAATCAATATCTTGTTATATAAAAAAAACTAATCCGTAGGAGATTGTTGGAAATGTTGGAACTATCCTTGGTACTTTTGCTGGGCTTAGCAACGTCAGAGCGAAAGAAAATATCGTACGAGTAGGGCAGCGAGATGGACACAAACTCTATGAGTATAATTACAAGGGCGCCCCAGAGCGCTATCGCGGTGTAATGGCGCAGGATGTTTGAAGTCAAAACCTGAAGCTGTTTTCTTGCATAAGGCGATAGGTTTTTTGCATGTAGATTATAGCAAGCGTGGCTGTGAGATGGAAAGGGTGCAGTGATGGAACAAGAAAACACAAATTCTCTTTTAAAGTTGTTTGATCCAAAATTTTTGCGTCCTTTAATGTATCAGGTTATACCGCAGTTACCTAGATATTTATTGCAACAACGCTCGATGCCTCCAAGCACGCCGTTGGAAGGACGATACAAGCCAAGTTTTTTAGAACGGGCTGCTTGTCGCACAGACCCTTTTGATGCGAGCAATGGGGATAATACTCCACAAAAATTGAGTCCTACAGAGCTTATTCGTGGTTCTCAAGCAGGGACAGAACAAGCTGGGAAAAAAACGCCAGCAGAATTGATTATGTCTACAGATGATTTAAAGCGCCAAATGCCTCCATTGCCGGATGTTTCAAAGGATACTGTTAAGGTACAAGAGGCGCCAGAGCAACAAAAGCATGACTTCTCAGAGTAGGGAGGTGTTGCATCAATGATTCCTCAATCTCCACTTGTTGGGAACATTGATCAGTCTAGTGGGGATGAAGCTGGTCGACAGCAAAAAGATGTGATGGATTATATTGCTCAACTTAATGAGAAATCTATAGCGGCAAACTCTTTGAAAAACGATTCTGGAAATGATGAGGAAAAGCTTTTTGATGCACCTATAGGAGAAGAAAAACATTTGAATGCACACTTACCAGAAGAGGAGCATTTAAAAGCAAATGATATGCCAGAACAGGCAACCGATTATGTAAACGCCGTTGGGAACTTTATTCATAAAGATGCAAATCCAAGCAGCTTATGGGAGCGTTTTAGAAAATCAGAATTTTCCGAGCATCTCATGGATTTTTTTGCGGGGTTAGCATCAGGAAAAACACCACAAGAAAGTTTTTCAAATGCATCTATCCTTATGCGGCAGGGCAACAAGGAACGCGCACAACATAAACAAACTTTGCAATTTTTACGCTCTAAAGGGTATAGCGATGAAGATGCGCAAGCACTCACGCAATATCCAGATCTTGCCATGAAAATCATAGGCAACACGTTAAGCCCTCAAGAAGGCTATAGAACACTACTTAAAAGGCTTAATCGGGGGATTATGAATCTGTACCAACCGAATTGCAGAAATGGACCAAAGCGGGAGGCAAACGTTTACAAGGTCTTGTACACCGGCGTGTAGCAGAGGCAGGACTATGGGCGAAAGGGGCTTATGTTTCTTCCAATTATCAAACAGTAGAAACGCAAGCACCAACGGGGGTTTTCAAAGCAGAAGCATTGGCACCGATTATTGGTTCTTTCTCAGGTCTTGGCGGTTTTTTAGCGGGCAATGGTCTAGTTCAATGGGCTTTAGCCGCCATTATGGTTTGAGCCGCATATGCTGGCATTTTCTTTGTTGCTAAACGTTTTCAGGAGCACTGCCTATGAATCTTATGGATGAAAAGAAATCTGATGCTAACAGGTGCGGCTTTAGCCGCTTTTTTTTATGATTTTAGCAAGAGCTTTTACTCTTGGAAAAAAAGCAGAACAACAAAAGCAAACAGAAAAAGCTTTAAAAGCAGCCACAACACGTTTGGCGGTGGAAAGTGAAGTTAATCAAAAAAGTGCTGCTGATGTGCGTGCTGCTCTCTTTGATTGATTGCGCGACAAATAAATATGCTTCTTCTTGTGTTGGTTGGTTACCAATTTATTTAGAGAGGCAAGATGTCAACGTCATCAGTTCTAATTTAGCAAGAGAGATCTTAAAGCACAATAATCTAGGTGAACGCTTGTGTGGGTGGAAACATGGTTAGAAAAAAAACACAAGACGATATAGAAATTACAGAAGTAGAAAAGAAATGCTTCAAGAAATGATCATCACCTATCAAAGCGTGAAAATGATGTCTCGCTTGATGAAGTGGATAGCATTTTTTCTTTTTTTGCTTATCCTTGATTTTGCACGCCTCATGGATGCAATAGACAACATCTTCGCACATTTAAAACAATGGTTCTCAAAAAATTAGAAAAACTGACATACAAGCAAAACTACGAAAAATTCTTTTTACTATGAATTGGAGATCCAATCATAAGCGTAGTTCAGAATGCAAACCAAGTCGTAAAAGCTCTAGTGTTTTGGCATCTGGCTTTCGATAGATCAAAACTAAATCTGGCTTGATATGACAATCACGACAATTGCGCCATTGACCTGTTAGCGCATGATCTCTCCAATGCGCTTTTAGCGGTTCATTCTCCGCTAACGCTTTGACTACAAGCAGCAAATCCTTCTCTAGTGTATTAGCATACCTACCTTTGCTTTCACGTTTAAGGTCAGACCGGAATGAACGCGTATAGACAATATAGCAAGCTTAGGTTTTCTTTTCAGATTTACGCATTTCGGTTCTATCTTCGCGTATCATGGTCCTTAAGCTGTCTAATGATGTACGTTCGACGCATCCCATTTCGGCATCCTCGATAGCTCGTAATGTTTCCGGATTTGGTTGAAAAATCCAAGCGGTAATGTTCGATCTCTAGCAATGCGGGTCATAAACATGCGTACTGCATCCGATACAGTTAAACCCGTAGACTTAATAACTGCACTTGCAATTTCTTGAACTTGATCAGGTATGCGGGCTTGAATTTTTCCCATTTCTAAATCCCCTATTCAATTGTAGTACAATGTACTGCACGTTAAGTCTATGTCAAGAGTTTCAACAATAGCTTTTCACAAGAGAACTTAGCAAAATTCAAAAAATTATTAGAGAAAGTTAGAAGAATAAGATATGTTTTGTAGAAGAATATTGGAAAATCCTATTCCCTAACCTTTATTTATGAACCCCATACTTAAAAAAACATATAAATCAATGTGATATATGAATAAAAAAGAGCATAATATCACTAAAAGAGTGTTATAGAAATGATGTGTCATGACGATTCTACCACTCGATAGTGCTTCGATAAGAGAGGCAATAGCGCTTCTTGAACAAGGGAAGTTAGTAGCGTTACCAACGGAAACTGTTTATGGATTAGCGGGCGATGCAACCAATGGGAGGGCAATTTCTTCTATTTACTCTACAAAGGGTCGTCCACAAATTAATCCTCTTATTGCGCATGTTAGCGGCATCGAAATGGCGGAACGTTATGTTAAAATTGACTTTCTTTCACGCCAATTAATAGAGGAATTTTGGCCAGGGCCTTTGACATTGGTTTTGCCTTTAAAGGAACAGCATAATATCCATCCTTTAACAACCTCTGGTTTGAATACCTTGGCTGTTCGTTTTCCAGACAGTCGTTTTGCGGAAGTGGTACAACATTTTGGCCGTCCACTTGCTGCTCCTAGTGCGAATCAATCGGGGCGTCTTAGCCCTACTTCAGCTGAGGCTGTTTTTGCATCTTTGGGGGAATCTGTTCCTTTGATATTGGACGGAGGACCTGCTAAAATAGGGCTGGAATCAACGATTATTAAAATTTGTGGTGAAAATATTTATCTTTTGCGTCCAGGGGGGCTTGCGGCTGATAAAATTGAAGAGGTTGTGGGGAAGCCTTTAAAACGGCTAGATCAAAGGGCGGCGATTGAAGCTCCTGGGATGTTAAAATCGCATTATGCTCCCAATGCTACGGTTCGTTTGAATGTAGAAAAGGTGGAAAATGGTGAAGCGCTTTTAGCATTTGGTTCAAAGCGTGTTATGGGGGCTGAAAATGCCGTTTCTATTTTAAACCTTAGCGAAGATGGAAAGTTGGAAGAGGCAGCCTCTCATTTATTTCAATATATGAAGGAATTAGATTCATTTAAAGTGAGATGTATCGCAGTAGAACCTATTCCATCATACGGATTAGGAGAGGCTATCAATGATCGTCTTATACGGGCTGCGGCTCCAAAGGAGAAATGAACATGGAGCAGGAATTAATTGAAGGGTTTAGGGAAATTGTTGGTGCTAAGCATGCTATAACGGATCAAGCTTTGATTGCACCGTATTTGCTTGAAGAGCGTGGGCTTTTTCATGGAAAAACACCTTTACTTTTACGTCCATCTTCTTGCGCAGAGGTCTCATCGATTATGCAGTTAGCGAGCAAAACGCGCACACCGATTGTGCCACAGGGTGGAAATACAGGGCTTGTGGGGGGACAACAACCAGATGAAGGAGGAGGGAGCGTTCTTTTATCCATGGAGCGATTAAATAAGATTAGAGCTATAAATCTTGAGGGAAATTTTGTTGTTGTAGAGGCTGGTGTTATTTTACAGGATTTACAGAAAAAAGTGGATGAATCAGGTCGTTTTTTCCCTCTTTCTTTGGCATCTGAAGGTTCTTGCCAAGTAGGAGGAAATCTTTCGTCGAATGCTGGAGGGACAGCTGTTTTAGCTTATGGCAATATGCGTGATCTTTGTCTTGGTTTAGAAGTTGTTTTACCGGATGGGCGTATTTTAGATGATTTGCGTTTTGTTAAAAAAGACAATAGCGGTTATGATTTAAAAGATCTTTTTATTGGTGCAGAAGGCACATTGGGAGTTATAACCGCAGCCGTTTTGAAGATGTTTCCAAAAATAAAAGGAAAAGCTGTTGCTTTGGTGGGATTATATAGTCCGGCGAAGGCCTTAGAGTTTTTATCTCTGGCTCAAGAATATGGAGGAGGGATGTTGACAGGTTTTGAGCTCATGGGAAATCCCAGTTTGCAAATGGCTTTAGATTATAAGATGTGTGAGAAGCCTCCTCTTCAGCGGAAACATGAATGGTATGTATTAATGAACATTTCATCGTTGCAAGGCAATGATGAGGCGTTATCGGTATTGAGTACTATTTTAGAAGAAGCTTTAAAGAACGCGGTGATAGAAGATGCAGTTGTTGCGCAATCTTTAAAACAGCAAGATTTTTTTTGGCAATTACGAGAAAGTATATCATCAGCACAAAAGTTAGCAGGAGGGTCCATTAAGCATGATATTGCAATCCCACTTGCTTCTATTCCTGATTTTATTGCTGAGGCAGCGCTCATTGTTGAAGATATTGCTCCAGGAGCACAGGTGATTTGTTTTGGACACATGGGCGATGGAAATTTACATTATAATATTACACAACCTGTAGGAGCTGATACGACAGTGTTTTTGCAGTTATGGTCAACAATGAATCATCGCATTCATAGTTTAGTGGTGGACTATAGAGGTGCATTTTCTGCTGAGCATGGAATTGGTCAGCTTAAGCGCGAAGAACTTCGTTCTTTTAAATCGCCTGTCGCATTGGATATTATGCAAGGGATTAAAAAAACACTCGATCCTTTAGGGATAATGAATCCTGGAAAAGTATTATAATTCAAGAATGGTGATCATGCATTTTTGTTTAGATTTTAATAACCAAAAAAGAAACCAGTTGTTTTTTATTCAAACTTTTAATAATCCAATGAGAAAAAGCTGCTAAAGGGTGTATGTTATTTAAGATAAATTGGGATAATGTATATGGCTAATCAATGCTTTAATCAGGCAAAAGCGGTGCTTGAATTTCGGTTAGATCCGTGCCATTTGCCACAAACGACGACATATTTTTCATCCAAAACGGGTAATCAGGTTATTTGTTCGTTAAATGAGCGTGGTGTTTCTTTTAAAACGGATATGCCTTCAAGCTTATCGCATTTAATACCCCCTTATCATTTTCAAGGAATTGCAGCACGTACCGTAAAAACGCGTTCAGGAGAAAGAGCTGTTTCATTAGAATTACTTCATGCCGATGAGGAAGCTTGTATACCGCTTTTGGTTTCCAGAGATTTGAATAATGTTCTTCTGGATTGGCGGTTATGGGCGGATACTTATGGCCTTCCCATGCTTATGATCAATGAAGATAATCGCATTCTGGTTGTAAAAGATCGTTCTGATTTACATCGATTTTTTGGTACAACAGCACATTCTAAACAAAAGCATTTTTTACTTCGTTATAGCAATCCGTTAGGCTTGCGTTTGGTGATTGCGAATCGAATTGCACTCCAGTAAATTAACATGCATTCATTTTTGTACGACCGTCAGCATTTATCTTGTTGTGCTGTAAAACATCGTTGTTTGGGGAGGTAACATAAGGCATGTAAACTTCACACATGAAGTGTTGTTAGAAGATATGGCGAATATTCTTAAGTTTGCTTGTAGGTCTTTGTGTAAGTGCAGCATATGAGTGGGAAGCAAGAGGAACCCGCTTAATGAGAATTCAGACCTTTACAGACGGGATTTGGTGTGACTTTTGGTTCTTGAAAACAAAGAGAAAGTCAATGATTGTAAATGAGAGTTTTTTGACACCATACATTGGCAGCAGGAATCGATGATATAAAACGCTTTTTTCAGAGAGGGAAAAACGGTTTTCATAACAATAGAAACTGTTTTTTTGCGGTATAATTTTGGGTTTTTGCCACATTATTAAAAACACCAGAAGATTACTGGAAGTGTTTTTGAATTTTTTTTTATAAATCATTTCTCCATGTTGAATGAAAGCTTTGAATATTGCAGAATATTCTTATTTCATCTCTCTTTTATAATCAAAATCATTTAGATAGAAAGGGTTATCGTAATATTGAGAATTGGAAAATACAATGATGGTATAGGTTTTTATTTTTATTCCAGAAAGCTGGCAGAATGGATTTATACTATTTGCAGGTAGTGTCGTAAAATGGGAATGATAAGCATGAGAGATATTGTTTAAGAATTTGTATGTGAATAACATAACTATCTTTTTTGGGCATTTTATTTTTCGTAAAAGCGGAATTTCACTAAAAACGCGATAAATAAAAGGAATGATAGTATATACGTTTTTCCTCAGGATTTTATAAGAAAGAAAGTGTTTATAAAAATGATGAGAAAATGCGTTTAAAGTAAAGACAACAGTAAAATGATTATTTTATATTACATCTTCAGATTCAGAAAATTTTCCTATTTTATCATGAGTAGATATCCTATTTACAATATTTGATTGTTCAAAGGAAAGCACACTTATTTTTTCAAAGTTATGGTCAACGTAAAACAGTGAGAAAATTTTTGTATCATGCTCTTATATAAAATAAGAAAATCGTAAAAAAAGAATATTCAAAGGATTTAATTTTCTCGCGCAACGGCTCTCCATCCGATATCTCGACGAACAAAACCTTCTGGCCAATCAATACAATCAACAGCTTCATAAGCACGTTTTTGTGCATGCGTAATCGTTTTTCCTGTTGCAGTTATATTGAGTACACGTCCACCATTTGCAATGAGTTCTCCATCACGCAACACTGTACTAGCTTGAAAAACTTTCACATCGGGAAGAGTGTTTACTTGATCAACGTTACGGATAACAGTACCTTTTTGGGGAGAGTCTGGATAACCACTAGCAGCCATAACAACGGTGAGAGCTGTTTTTTCAGACCACCGAAGAGGCTTATTTTCAAGTTTTCCTTGAGATGCAGCAAGAAAAATTGGCAAAATATCATCTTTGAGGCGCATCATTAAAACTTGACATTCAGGATCACCGAATCGTACGTTAAATTCAATTAATTCGGGTCCTTTTTGCGTTATCATTAATCCGACGAAGAGAATACCTTTAAAGGGGGCGCCCATTTCTTTCATGCTTTTTAAAGCTGGTTCAACAATTTCTTTGAGAGTACGATTCACTATTTCTTGGGTCATGATGGGCGCTGGTGAATAAGCACCCATACCACCGGTGTTTGCTCCAGTATCCCCATCACCTACACGTTTATGATCTTGAGCAGATCCAAAAGGAAGAGCAACTTTACCATCACAAAGGCAGAAGAAGCTTGCTTCTTCACCTTCAAGAAAAGATTCTACAACAATTTTGTTTCCTGCATCTCCAAATGTACTTTTGAAGCAGGCATCAACTGCGTTAAACGCTTCTTCCATAGTTGTTGCAACCACGACACCTTTGCCAGCTGCTAAGCCATCAGCTTTAATAACAATGGGAACACCTTGTTGCTGAATGTAAGCTTTAGCTTTAGAGGCATCATTAAAGCATTGGTAACTTCCTGTAGGAATGTTATTCTTCCGACATAAATCTTTTGTAAAGGCTTTTGAACCTTCTAGTTGAGCAGCTTTTTGAGTAGGACCAAATACACAGATGTTAGCGCTATTAAGAGAGTCTGTTATACCCGCCACCAAGGGTGCTTCTGGTCCTACAATTACAAGATCAATAGAATGTGCCTTACAAAAATCAATAACAAGGGGATGGTCATCAATGTTTAAATTAATATTTTCACCAAATTCTGTTGTTGCAGGATTTCCAGGAGCACAATATAACTTTGTTAGCAGTGGTGATGCTGCTATTTTCCATGCTAAAGCATGTTCTCGTCCACCTGAGCCAATAAGAAGAATATTCATTGCTTGCTCCTCTCATAAAAGATAATTAATCTCATCCCCTTCTCATAAGAATGAAATGTCTCTATCGCAAGACCAAAGGTAAATCATTTGATGAAAAAAAATAAAAATATCGCGCATGTTCAGTCCTATGATAGCCAAGGACGGGTTATGGATGCATCTTCCAAACAATGGGTCTACAGCTTCCTTCCCCGTTCTTTATGGTTTTATGCGCAATTGGCGCGTTGGGATCGACCTATCGGTTGGCAATTGTTGATGTGGCCTTGTTTTTGGTCAACAACAATGGCTTTTTTCTCTTATAACATGCATTACGATACTCTTTTATCAATGTTTCTTCATTGGGTTTGGTATCTTTTTCTTTTTTTTCTGGGGTCTATTGCTATGCGAGGGGCAGGATGTACTTGGAATGATCTTATTGACCATAAAATTGATGCTCAGGTAGAAAGGACACGTTCTCGCCCATTGCCAACAGGTCATGTGAGTCGGTTTCAAGCGAGAGTTTTTATCCTTGTGCAATGTTTTGTTGGTTTAGTCGTTTTATCACAATTTAATAGGTTTAGTTTTTTTCTAGGTATTTCGTCATTGATAGCTGTTGCATTTTATCCTTTTATGAAACGCGTAACATATTGGCCGCAGTTTTTTTTAGGCGTTGCATTTAATTGGGGGGCATTAATGGGGTGGGCTGTTGTCTTTGGAAGTTTAAGCTGGGCACCAATCTTGCTTTATGTGGGATCAATTTTGTGGACCATAGGATATGATACAATCTACGCACATCAAGATAAAGAAGATGACATTACTGTTGGTGTCCGTTCTACGGCTCTTCTTTTTGGTAAAGCAACCAAGCGTGCTTTAGTATTTTTGTATGGTGGTTTTGTGATGTTCGTTAGTCTAGCATTTTATTTAGCTGGAGTTCCTGTTCTTAGTTTTTTGGGGATTTTTGTGGCAAGTATCCATATGTTTATTCAAATTAAAGTCATTGATATAGATGACAGTTCACAATGCCTCAGGCTTTTCAAATCTAATTCGCTTATTGGTTTTGTGATTTTTGCTGGTTTAGTATGTGGGGGTATATGGATGATATTTTATCCTGCGGTCTAAAAATAAGTTAGCTAAAATCATAGTTTCTACTGAATACAGTATGTTTTTTTTTAATAAGCTTGTTGCTAATCTATTTTTAAGCAATACAGTAGAAAATATCACCAATTAACCTTTACAGTGAAAATAAAATTCTTCTATTTAAATAAAATAAATCATCTTCTTTTAGAATTTTTCGAATAAAAAATATTTGTTTAATTGTTGCGAAGAAAAAATCTTCATAACGATGAAGTTTGAAGGATTAGGGATAAAGTTTTTGTCTTTTCCAATCGCTGTGTTCAACACAATCCCGTGTAAAAAGCAAACGATCATGTAAACGAAATGGGCGATCGCACCAGAACTCTATAGAAAGGGGTTTAACACGAAACCCAGACCAATAAGGTGGTCGTGGAATATTGCCTAGAGCATAACGCGCAGTATATTGAGCAATTGCTTTTTCGAGCACAAAACGATTGTCTAAAGGTTGAGATTGTTTAGAGGCCCATGCACCAATTCGACTACCACGTGGTCGCGATTGGAAATAGGCATCGGCTTCCTGTTGACTTACTTTTTCAACGATTCCTCTAATTCTGACTTGACGACGGAGTGATTTCCAATGAAAACCTAAGGATGCTTTCATTGATTTTAAAATTTCTTGTCCTTTACAGCTTTCATAATTGGTATAGAAGACGAATCCTTGGGGACTGTAGTCTTTGAGGAGAACCATACGAACATTAGGGAGTCCTGTTTCGTCAACTGTTGCTAATGCCATAGCATTCGGATCATTTATTTCACTTATCGTTGCCTCTTCAAGCCACTTTGCGAAAAGTTCAAAAGGTTTTTGCATTTGCATAAAATGATCATCTGTTGGTATTTTTTTGCTCATAGTTTCTCCAAATATCAGTGAGCATGGGTGAGGCATTTTCTCATTTACTTTATCATCAAGAAGTCACAGTACCATTTTTTCTTATTTTCAAAAAGCCAATGCTATCGTGTATTTCTATGGTAGTTTAATTATTTTTTACTTTAGCATAGACTACAAGGAGCTATATTAAATAAATATCTCATTTTATCTGGTATTTTAGTTTATTGATAGACATATAAAGAGAAAAGAAGAAATTATTCTTTAGAATAGACTGATGAAGCTATAAGGGATATTGAACAACGTATCAGTTGATATTTTGAAAACGAAGAAATTGAAAAGAGGGCAATATGCGTGATCCCTACACGATTTTGGGTGTGGCACGTACCGCAAAATCGCAAGAGATTAAATCGGCATTTAGAAGATTAGCGAAGAAATATCATCCAGACCATAATAAAGATGATACAAAGGCTAAAGAGAAATTTGCTGAAATTAATCAAGCCTATGAAATTATAGGTGATAAAGATAAAAAGGCACAATTTGACCGCGGTGAAATTGATATGGAAGGAAAACCGCTTTATCAAGCCTATGGTGCTGGTGAAAATTTTAGCAATAAACAAAATCCCTTTTCAGGAGGAGCAAAGGGATTTGATTTTTCCTCTTCAGGTGGTGCAGGTTTTGATACGAGTGATATTTTTCGGGATCTGTTTGGAGGAGGTGGTAGCTTTTCGAATTCCACACACTATAACCGTCCCCAACAAGGAGCACATGTTCGTGCTAATCTTGCCATAACATTAGAGCAGATGGTTGGCGCAGAAAAGGTGGAGGCTGTTTTTCCAAATGGGAAAAAGTTAAAAATTAAACTTCCAGATTATATTGAAGACGGACAGGTTATTCGTTTAAAAGGTCAGGGAGAAGCGGTACCTCACGGGCAAGCAGGAGATGCGTTAATAACCATTCAGATTCAAAAACATCCTCGTTTTCGGGTTGAAGGAAGAGCACTCCATCTTGATTTACCAGTTTCTCTTAAACATGCTGTTTTGGGAGCAAAAGAAGAAGTTGAGACGTTGGAGGGGCGTGTGGTTTTAACGATTCCTGCGTGGTCAAGTTCTGATCGCGTTTTACGGTTGAAAGGGAAAGGGCTTCGTTTAAAAAATGGTACAAGAGATGATCTTTATGTGCATGTTCGCATTATGTTGCCGGGAGATGAAAATGCCGCCGCACTAGAACAGTTTTTGCAAATGCAACAAGATTAATTTTAAAAATTTTATATATAAAAGCGTAGTTTTTGTTTGATTTTAAACCAATTGCTTGAAGAAAAAGTTGACCTGTGTCATAGGCAGGTGAATAATACTAATTTTAAGTAACAATGGGGCAGTGCTGATGGCTAAGGGTAATGGTTTATTGTACGGTAAGCGTGGTTTAATTTTGGGGTTGGCCAATAATCGCTCCATCGCTTGGGGAATCGCTAAAGCGGCAAGTAGCGCAGGGGCAGAGCTTGCTTTTACCTATCAGGGTGAAGCAATGAAAAAGCGTGTCGAGCCTTTGGCTGAAGAATTAAAGGGATTTGTTTGTGGACATTGTGATGTTTCTGACAGTGTCTCTATTGATACGGTCTTTAGAGAAATAGAGAAGAAATGGGGAAAACTTGATTTTTTAGTTCATGCTATTGGTTTTTCTGATAAAGATGAATTAAGTGGTCGTTATATTGATATCAGCGAATCAAATTTTATGATGACCATGAATATTTCCGTTTATTCCCTAACAGCTCTAACGAAGCGTGCAGAAAAATTGATGCCAGATGGTGGTTCAATCTTGACACTAACCTATTATGGTGCAGAAAAGGTTGTTCCCAATTATAATGTAATGGGGGTTGCCAAAGCCGCTCTTGAAGCGAGCGTGAAATATTTAGCGGTAGATTTAGGTCCCCAAAATATTCGTGTTAATGCTATATCTGCTGGACCAATTAAAACGTTAGCGGCTTCTGGTATTGGTGATTTTCGTTATATTTTAAAATGGAATGAATATAATGCTCCATTACGTCGTACGGTAACAATTGAAGAGGTTGGTGATTCTGCGCTTTATTTTCTTTCAGATTTGTCTCGTTCTGTTACCGGTGAAGTCCATCATGTCGATTCGGGTTATAATATCATAGGTATGAAAGCAGTTGATGCACCAGACATTTCTGTCGTTAAAGAATAAAGTTTGGTTTATAAGATTTTATTAGACAGCAGTAATTTGACCAAATTTAAGGTGTCCAAGAGTATTTGGGAGAAAAGAGCTGTTTTGTGTATAGCACACAACATACGTTATCGTTGTATATATTTGACAGAGAAATGGATCTTTTTTCATGTCGCATAATACATTTGGTCATTTGTTTCGTGTAACAACATGGGGTGAAAGTCATGGTGCTGCTCTTGGTTGTGTCATTGATGGTTGTCCACCTGGAATTATTTTTACTCTTGCAGAAGTTCAAGCTTATCTTGATAAACGCAAGCCAGGACAATCAAAATACACAACGCAGCGCCGAGAACCAGATGAAGTAGAGGTCCTTTCAGGAGTTGTTGTTCAAGACGATGGAACGACATTGGTGACAACAGGTACACCAATTTCTCTGTTGATTCGAAACACAGATCAACGCTCTCAAGATTATGGAGCAATTGCTCATCAGTATCGTCCAGGACATGCGGATTATACTTATGATATTAAATATGGCATTCGTGATTTTCGAGGCGGGGGACGTGCTTCGGCACGGGAGACGGCAGCACGTGTTGCAGCAGGTGCATTTGCTCGTAAAATCGTTCCTGGTTTGATTGTACGAGGAGCAGTGATAGCAATTGGTCCTCATAATATTAATCGTGATCGTTGGGATTGGTCAGAGGTCGATAATAATCCTTTTTTTACAGCTGATGCAGAGATGGTTCAAATTTTTAGTGACTATATCAGTAAACTCCGTAAAGAGGGGACATCTGTTGGTGCGGTTGTTGAGATCGTTGCAGAAAATGTTCCGGCAGGTTTAGGAGCCCCTATTTACGCAAAGCTTGATCAAGATATTGCCTCGTTACTTATGTCGATTAATGCGGTAAAAGGTGTGGAAATTGGTGATGGTTTTGCGGCAGCCCGCTTGAGGGGAGAAGAAAATGCGGATGAAATGCGAATGGGAAATGATGGAAAACCGCTTTTTTTATCAAATCATGCGGGAGGTATTTTAGGGGGAATATCGAGTGGACAGCCAATTGTTGCGCGTTTTGCTGTAAAGCCTACTTCATCAATTTTAACACCTCGTCGTTCCATTGATGTTGATGGTCATGATATAGACGTTATAACAAAGGGACGTCATGATCCATGTGTTGGGATTCGTGCCGTTCCTGTTGGTGAAGCGATGGTTGCTTGTGCTATTGCTGACCATTATCTAAGACATCGCGGTCAAGTTGGGTGATTGAAAAGGTGAACAATGGCGTATGATGAAAAAAAAATTGTTTCTGCACTTAAAGCTTTTGAACGCGGTGAAATTGTTGTGGTGACAGATGATGATGACCGTGAAAATGAGGGTGATTTAACTGTTGCTGCAGCGCATTGTACAGAAGAAAAGATGGCGTTTATTCTTCGTCACACAACAGGTATTGTGTGCACACCTATGCCAAAAAAAGAAGCAAAACGGTTTAATCTTTCTCCTATGGTACCAGATAATAACTCTGCACATGGGACGCAATTTACGGTTACTGTTGATTTTAAACACGGCATAACAACAGGGATCTCAGCACATGACCGTACATTAGCTGTACGTAATCTTGCGAATTCAAATGCAAGTGCGGATGATTTTGTTCGTCCAGGGCATGTTTTTCCTTTAATTGCGCATGAAGGGGGAGTGCTCATGCGTTCAGGTCACACGGAGGCCGCTGTTGATTTATGTAAATTAGCTAATTTGCCGCCGGTTGGTGTTATCGGTGAGTTAGTTAATGATGATGGAAGCGTTAAACATGGCGATCAGATTATGAAATTTGCGCAAGAACATCGGTTGCATATTATAACGGTTGCAGATTTAATTGCTTACCGCCAACGTAAGGAAATATTGATCAAGCATGTTGGAGAAATGCCTATTGAAACATTCGTAGGTCCCGCTATTGTTCAAAGTTATCAACTCCCTTGGGAAGTCGTTCAGCATATTGCAATTGTTTTTGGTGATGTCCGTGAGGGTGAGAATATTCCTGTGCATTTACATCATGAAAACATTATAAGTGACGTTTTTTGTCAAACTTCAGATATTATGGTGATGATGCGGCGTATGATGGAAAAAGAAAAACGTGGCGTATTTATTTATTTGCGTGAAGGATCTGTTATACAATCAACTGTTGGTATTCAAAACATGACAAGAAACAGTTCAGAAAACCATGTGCAGGCGATTGCACGCGAAGAAGAATGGCGCAAAATTGGTTTAGGATCACAAATTTTAAAATATTTAGGAATAGGCTCTGTTATTGTTTATGCTTCTAAAGAGCATCATTATGTAGGTTTGGAAGGTTTTGGAGTTCGTATATCCAGAACAGATATTTTTTGAGGTTCATATGAAAAAAGAGATACAAGAGGGGGATATTACGACCTTAAGCTTTGAGCAAGCGCTTAAGCAACTTGAAGTTATTGTCGAAAATTTGGAACGTGGCGATGTGCCTTTGGAACAATCCATTGATATTTATGAACGCGGTGAAGCGCTTAAAAAGCATTGTGAAAAACTCTTAAGAGTTGCTGAAGCTAAAGTTGAAAAAATCCAGCTTTCAGAAGAAGGTTTTCCAGAAGGAGTGGAACCACTTGATGCTAAATAATTTAAATCTTTTTGGATATTTATTGTGGGACTTAAGAGAAGCAATAACCTTAGTTTATAAACAGAAAGTTTTATTGATTTCTTTTTTATAAAATAAGTTAAAAATGAGGAAATTATAGCTCATCTCAAATAGAAAAGAGCATTTTCAGTAAAAAAGATGCAAAACTGTAAATAAAAGAGTAGAGAAGATATATTTTTATCATTGTGTTTTCTTGAGTTAAGATAATAGGAAGGATTTTTTTTGTCTCAGGTCTTAACACCATTGCTTGACCGTGTTTGTTTTCCGCAAGATTTGCGGGCATTACCTGAGTCTGATTTGGTACAGTTGGCTGATGAGTTGCGGACCGCAACAATTGATGCGGTTTCTGTAACAGGTGGTCATCTTGGGGCGGGACTTGGTGTTGTTGAGCTCACTGTTGCATTACATTATATTTTTAATACACCAGAGGATAGGATTATTTGGGATGTTGGTCATCAAACCTATCCACACAAGATTTTAACGGGGCGTAGAGAAAAAATTCGCACATTACGTCAGGAGGGCGGATTATCTGGTTTTACAAAACGTTCAGAAAGTGTGTATGATCCATTTGGAGCGGGGCATTCGTCTACTTCTATTTCAGCGGGGCTTGGTATGGCAGTGGCAAGTGCTTTGAAAGCAGAGACAAGACGCAATATCATAACTGTCATTGGTGATGGTGCAATGTCTGCGGGCATGGCTTATGAAGCCATGAACAACGCTGGTGCTTTGAATGCACGCTTGATTGTTGTTCTTAATGATAACGATATGTCTATAGCACCACCTACAGGTGCTATGAGTGCACATCTTGCACGATTAGTGTCTCGTCCTTCTTATCGTCATTTACGTGAACGCGTAAAGATGTTGAGCGAAAAATTGCCAAAGTTTTTTTTGGATAAAGCCCGTCGTTCAGAGGAATTTGCGCGTGGACTTTTGGTTGGGGGAACTTTATTTGATGAGCTTGGCTTTTATTATGTTGGCCCCATAGATGGGCACAATTTGGGGCATTTATTGCCTGTTTTTAAAAATGTTCGTGAATATCCTAATGGTCCTGTTTTGGTGCATGTTGTAACCCATAAGGGAAAGGGATATCCACCTGCAGAGGCCTCGTCTGATAAATATCATGGTGTTAATCGTTTTGATGTCACGACAGGAAAACAGGTAAAAGCATCAAGTAATATTCTACCCTATACCAAGGTATTTTCTAAAGCTTTAATAGAAGAAGCTCGCCATAATGATAAGATTGTTGGCATAACAGCAGCGATGCCAACAGGGACAGGCCTTGATTCTTTTGCGAAAAAATTTCCTGAAAAAATGTTTGATGTTGGTATTGCTGAGCAACATGCCGTAACTTTTGCGGCAGGACTTGCTTGTGAAGGGTATAAGCCTTTTGTTGCAATTTATTCTACTTTTTTACAGCGTGCTTATGATCAAATTATTCATGATGTATCAATTCAAAAATTACCGGTACGTTTTGCTATTGACCGAGCAGGTTTTGTGGGGGCAGATGGTGCAACACATGCTGGAAGTTTTGATATTGTTTTTTTGGCCACTCTTCCTGACTTTGTTGTTATGGCACCTTCTGATGAGCTTGAACTGATGCATATGGTGCGTACAGCTGCAGCTTATGATCAGGGACCAATTTCTTTTCGTTATCCGCGTGGTGAGGGGATTGGTATAGATTTACCGCAACGTGGTGAGTTATTAGAAATTGGAAAAGGGCGCGTTCTGCGTGAAGGAAATAGAATCGCTTTGGTTTGTTTTGGAACGCGGATGTCAGAAGTGTTGCAAGCTGCTGATGCGTTGGAGGCTGAAGAATTGTCTACAACGGTTGCAGATGCACGGTTTGCAAAACCTTTAGATAAAGATTTGATGCGTCGTTTGGCACGTGAGCATGAGGTATTGGTGACAATTGAAGAAGGGGCAATCGGTGGATTTGGAGCGCACATATTACAATTTTTAGCGCAAGAAGGGCTCTTAGAGCATGGTTTGAAAGTTCGTACACTAAAATTTCCTGATGAATATTTGAATCATGGTTCACCAGAAAAAGTTCTTTCACGTGTCGGACTTGACGCTATGGGTATTTTAAACACGGTTTTTGCTGTTTTGGGACGCGAGATTCGAACAGGATAGAAAATTCGAGTATGAGATGGCTTCCAGAAAAAGACTCGATATTTTTTTAGTTGAAAAAAACTTTTTTACGACACGTTCACGCGCACGTGATGCAATTATGCGCCAAACTGTTAAAGTTAACGGAGAAATCGTTTTTAAAGCTGGGCAAATCGTTTTTGATGATGCAGAGATTACCGTTTGTGATCCAGCGCAGAATTATGTTTCTCGGGCAGCGTTAAAATTGATTGCTGCACTTGATGCATTTCCAATTGTAACGGACAAAGTGACAGCCATTGATGTTGGTGCATCAACAGGTGGTTTTACGCAAGTTCTCTTAGAACGTGGAGCAGATCATGTCATTGCCGTTGATGTTGGGCATCATCAATTTGATAAACGTTTATTGGGCAACAGTGCTATAACGTTATTAGAAGGCTTGAATGTCAGAGATTTTAAACAGGAACATTTAGGTGGGCGAGAAATTGATCTTATCGTTTCAGATGTTAGCTTTATTTCGCTCAAACTTGCGTTACCTCCCGTGTTGTCTTTAGCCAAGAAGGGTGCCCAAGCTGTTTTACTGGTAAAGCCTCAGTTTGAGGTTGGTCGTAAACACTTTAGTAAGGGAGGAATATTAAGTCCATCAAGTGCTAAAGAAACTGCTGAGGCGCTTTTTGTTTGGTTAAATACACAAACAGGGTGGAGTGCAAAAGGTTTAATTTCTTCCCCTATTACAGGTGGTGATGGCAACGTGGAATATTTACTATTCGGAGAAAAACAAGAGTGAATGACAATGTCATAATCGATCATATCGGAGCAAATGGTTATGGTATTGCTAAGACGTCTCACGGCTTCGTTTCTGTTCCTTTTACTTTACCAGGAGAGTGTGCTGAAATTACTGTTCATGGAAAATATGCAACATATATAACATTAAAAGAAAAATCATCAGAACGCATTGATACTCTTTGTCAGCATTTTGGAGAATGTGGAGGGTGTACTCTTCAGCATTGGCATATGGATGCTTATCGCGTATGGAAACAACAATTGGTTGTTGAGGCGCTTAAAAAGTATGGACTTAATAATGTTGTTGCGCCTTTAATAGAATGTAAACCTTATAGCCGACGGCGGATTACTCTAACAGCATCCATGACCCCACAGGGGCAAAAAGTTGGTTTTAACCGTTATCTCTCTCATGAGATTGTAGCTCTTGAGGAATGCCCAGTAAGCCGTCCAGAGCTTATTTCTCAGTTGCATAATATCAGAGAGCTCTGTGCTTTTCTAAAGAGCTCTGCCAAACGGTTTCATGTTACGATAACATGTGTTGAAAATGGTTTAGATGTTGCTTTAAGCGGTTGCATTATACACCATGAATCACTTCGTCAGAGAATGATCAGTGCTGCTCTTTCATATGGGATTATACGTTTATCTGTTGACGGTGAAGTTTTGGTTGAACGAGAAAAACCAGAGATTTACTTTGGAGATGTCCGTGTTGAATTTCCTTCTGGTGGTTTTCTGCAAGCAACTTGTGAAGCTGAAAATATAATGGGCAATATTATTTTGACTCATTTAAAAAAAGCAAAGAATGCTGTTGATTTGTTTTCAGGGGTAGGAACATTTACCTTGCGTATGGCAAAAAAGATGAATGTTCATGCAGTAGAAAATAATGAAGATGCATTAAGAAATCTAAATACAGCAGCACGTTTTGCGACTGGTTTAAAAACGGTCACTTGTGAAAAACGTGATCTTTTCCGACATCCCCTTTCTGTAAAGGAACTTGAATGTTTTGAGAGTGTTGTTTTTGATCCTCCCCGTGCTGGTGCAGAGCAACAAGTACGTGAATTAGCGAAGACAACAGTATCACGTGTTGTGGCAATTTCTTGTAATCCTACTACATTTGCTCGTGATTTATCTCTTCTTGTTGCAGGGGGGTATACAGTAGAAAAAATCATACCGATTGATCAATTTTTATGGTCACCACATGTCGAAGTTGTTGCTGTTTTGAGCAAAAAGAAAAAAAAGAAAGGTTGGAAACTTTAGCCTGAAAGTTTTTTAATACTATGAAGATTTTTTAAAAGTTGACCTGTGTATTATTATAAAATTTCTCCAAAATTTATCTATAATAATAACCTTTTTCTCGTTGAGCTAAGAGCACTGAATGTAGAAAGTGCTTTTTTCTTTTAAGCTTTTTTATTATGAAATATAAAAGACAAGTTACCCCACACAAAAAAAACACACAAAAGACTAATATCTTACGAAAAAGATGTGTCTGAATAAGCCTGTGCCGTCGTTATATTTGCCATCCCCTAATGTTTCTTAAAACTCTTGGTACTTGAGACGGCCCATAAGAGGAATCTTTAGTCTTTTCTTGTACAGTTTTTATCCATATAACTCTCCCCGCCTGTAACGTATAAACGAATGATTTTGATTGATCCAACAGACACAGATTTAAAATGAGAGAATCTTGCGGTATTCAAGGTTCTAATACAATATGAATAACGCTAGATTATCTTTATAAATCAATTCATTGTAATCTCCCCCTCACAAAATGGTCATAATAGACGAGAAGGAGGCAATACTGGGAAGGAATGAGCAAGCTTATTCCTCTATAAGCGCAGTTCCACCGATTGTCATATTATTGATTCGAAGATGAGGTTGACCAACACCAACAGGGACATTTTGCCCTGCTTTTCCGCACATACCAATACCATTATCTAGTTTACTATCATTACCAATCATTGTGATACGTTTCATAGCATCCGGTCCATTTCCAATAAGAGTTGCCCCTTTGATTGGTGCACAAATTTTACCATTTTCTACTCGGTATGCTTCAGTACATTCAAAGACGAATTTTCCAGAAGTAATATCAACTTGTCCTCCACCAAATGAAACAGCATAGATACCACTTTTAAGTGAAGAAAGGATTTCTTCAGGTGTTTTATCTCCTCCTAGCATGATTGTATTGGTCATTCGTGGCATTGGTGCATAAGCATAAGATTCACGCCGTCCATTTCCAGTTGATTTACCTCCCATAAGCCGTGCATTAAGCCTGTCTTGCATAAAACCAACGAGCTTTCCATCTTCAATGAGAACGTTATATCCTGAAGGGGTCCCCTCATCATCAACAGTGAGAGAGCCACGGCATTGTGGAATTGTTCCGTCATCAACAACTGTAACACCTTTTGCTGCAACTTGTTGTCCTAAAAGTCCAGCAAAAGCGGATGTTTTTTTACGGTTAAAGTCACCTTCTAAACCATGACCTACGGCTTCATGGAGCATAACACCAGGCCATCCGTTGGCTAAGACAACATCAAAAGATCCAGCAGGTGCTGCTTCTGCTTCTAAATTTGTTAAAGCCATACGTAAGGCTTCATCTGCAGCTTTCTTCCAATTGTCTTCATGAATAAATTGGTTAAATGCTTGTCTCCCTCCACACCCATAAAAACCATTTTCACGTCGATTGCCTTCAGCTACGACCACAGATATAGAAAGTCGCACAAGGGGACGAATATCACGAACCAAATAACCATCTGCACGTAAAATTTCAACATGTTGTAGCGAGCCGGAAAGAGAAACAGTCACTTGATGCAATTTATCATTTTTAGCACGTAAGTAGGCATCAATTTTTTGCAAAAGAGCACTTTTTTCTTCAAATGATGGAGCATCAAGGGGATTATGCGGTTGATAAAGCCTTTTGTTTGTTTGTTGAGGTGCTATGCTATAAGTCCCTGCATGATTATTATAGGTAACAGCTTTAGCAGCTTCACTGGCACGTTTGAGTGCAGCAGCTGATAACTCACTAGAGTGAGCATATCCAGTAGCCTCTCCAGCAACAACGCGTAGTCCAAATCCCATATCTTGATGAAATGAGCCGTTTTTAAGCTGTCCATTATCAAATAAAAGAGCTTCGCTTTCTGTGTATTCAAGGTAAAGCTCACCATCATCAGCATGATGAAGTGTTTCCTGTATAAGTGATTGCACTTTAGAGGAAGCAATATCAAAATGATCAATCAGCGATTTCATAAGAATTATCCTATTTTTATGGGGGCTCAGAAGATTTTTATCAATCTAATTTTAAGAATCTTTCAAAATATACGATGAGATTTTGATTGTTTAAAATGTATTGATTTCATTCATGTCGGTAAGGTTGCATAGGCGTCGCCAAGACCATGAAGGTCAACAAAACCTCCAATCCCTTGTTCCGGAGTTGTAAAGATAAAATAGGTTGCCATTTTTCCTTTTAAAAAGAGCTGCAATATGTCTTCTTTAAGAAAGGCTTCAGCAACACAATTATCACCAAGACAACGACGATATTCCATTCTGCCCATATTTTTATCGTCAATTTTAATTCCAACGCCAGGACGTAATTCAACGCGAATCGGAACAAAAACACGCATCAAAGCACCTTGCTTTTGAGGAAGTTTATAAAATGTAACGCGCAAGGTAATATCTTGACGCCCTTGTGTGTGAACGTTTTGTACAACTTCACACTGTATGTTAGGTGTACCTGGTGGTAGAGAACACACTTTTGTCCATGCACCATAGGTTTGCGGAGCAGGGACATCTTGTGCATAGGGTGTTTGTGCAAATGCATGACTGATAAAACTACTATAAAGCGTGTAAAGAACAGCACCAATAAAAAAAGTTTTTTTGAGTAATTTATAAAGTATCACAGAAAATCCTATCCGACTCAACACCCACAACCATGCATAGATTTACATAAAAAAATGAATTCCCCATAAAAAACCATAACACAAAATCAGTATTTACCCAAATATATTAATTCATATGATATATTTTTATGATACATTTGTAATGTGGAGAGAACGTTGATTGAAAAAATGTATTTTTATTGCCAATATTTCCATTTACTTTTAGGGGATACGTGCGAAAGAGATATTTCATATTTTCTCAAAAATACGATTGGTCTTAATGGGTCATTTCCATACGCTAGATAATATTTGTCAGATAATATTGGATTTGTGAATGACAGAAATGGAAAAGGGCTTTGAGTGGAATGTCAGTTTCAGAAGAGTTATCGGTTGTGAATGGTAAATCAACGCCACCAAAATCCGGTATTGGTGATTACATCACATTATTAAAGCCACGTGTTATGTCTCTTGTGGTCTTTACGGCTCTGGTTGGTTTGCTTGTATCGCCTGTTCCTATCAATCCGTGGTATGGTTTTTTAGCAATTTTATGTATTGCTGCTGGTGGCGGTGGTGCGGGAGCACTGAACATGTGGTATGATGCTGACATTGATGCTGTGATGGAACGGACTAAAAAGCGTCCTATTCCCATGGGTAAAATCAGCTCCCAAAAGGCATTTATTTTTGGCATGGTTCTTTCTATGCTCTCGGTATTGGTTATGGGGAGCTTCATTAATTGGTTTGCGGCATTTTTTCTTGCGTTTACGATTTTCTTTTATGTCGTTATCTATACAATTTGGTTAAAGCGTATCACACCACAAAATATTGTTATTGGTGGTGCTTCTGGGGCTTTTCCACCAATGATTGGATGGGCCGTGACAACAGGGACAGTGAGTATTGATAGCTTTTTATTATTTTTAATCATTTTTATGTGGACCCCCCCTCACTTTTGGGCTCTTTCTTTATTTTCATCTCTTGATTATGAGGCTGCAGGTATCCCTATGATGCCTAATGTACGAGGTGAACATTCAACAAAAAAACAGATTTTATTTTATACTGTTTTGATGGCATTGTGTGCTGCTGCTCCTTGCTTTACTGGTCTTGGCGGAATTTTTTATGGTATTTTTTCAACAATTTTAAGCATTATCTTTATTTATTTTGCCTATCGTTTATGGAAAGCTGATACACATAATGAAACTATTTTGATGGCCAAAAAAACGTTTTTCTTTTCGTTACTTTATTTGGCAGCTATCTTTGGAATTCTTTTGATTGAATCTCTTGTTTGGTATTTTATCGCTCTTTAGTTGCGTAAAATGAAAGAGCAAATTTTAAAAGAGCTTTTCTTCAAGAAAATGCTGTAAGAAAACACGATAGAGTGTGTTCTTATGCAAAAGATGATATTGCACGTTTTTTTACATTGCTTATTCATGTATAATAATAGGTTGTTTGAATATATAGCTAAAACTATAGAGATTAAGGATGATTTATGTCTGGACTTCCCCCTTTAACGATACGTCTTTGTGGTCCACGTGGATTTTGTGCAGGGGTTGATCGTGCTATCCAGATTGTTCTGCTTGCATTAAAAAAATATGGTGTTCCAGTATATGTTCGTCATGAAATTGTACACAACCGCTACGTAGTTGAGGGATTACAGCAACGGGGTGCTGTTTTTGTCGAAGAACTTAATGAGATTCCAGAAGAACATCGCAATCAACCAGTTGTTTTTTCTGCTCATGGTGTACCAAAATCTGTTTCAGAAGAAGCACGATACTATAATTTGTTTTATCTCGACGCAACATGTCCGTTGGTCTCGAAAGTTCATAAACAAGCGATACGACATCAACGTCATGGTCGTCATGTTATATTGATTGGTCATGCTGGTCATCCTGAGGTGATAGGGACAATGGGACAGCTTGAAGAAGGGGTTGTGACGCTTATTGAAACGATAGAAGATGCTTTGCATTATCAACCCAATGATCCAGATAAATTAGGATTTGTTACACAAACAACGCTTTCTGTTGAAGATACTGCAGGAATTATCGATATATTACAACAACGTTTTCCTACATTAGCAGCACCAGCGGCTGAATCAATTTGCTATGCTACAACGAATCGACAAGATGCGGTTAAAGCAGCGGCAAAGGGGAGTGATTTGTTTTTGATTGTTGGAGCACCAAACTCTTCTAATTCACGACGTTTAGTAGAGGTTGCCGAAAAGTCTGGTGCGCGGCAAGCTATTTTAGTTCAGCGCGCTGATGAAATTAATTTTGAAAACCTAAAATCTCTTTCTATAGTCAGTCTTTCAGCAGGGGCTTCGGCTCCTGAAATTATTATTGATGAAATTATTTCAGCATTTCGTGAGCGTTATGATGTCACAATAGAATTAGCTGAAACAGTGGTAGAAACGGAAAAATTTTTAGTGAGTCGCGAATTACGCGACGTCATTTTAACGTCTCAAGATATGGCTTTCGTTAATGGTCAAGCAAATAATGCAAAAAATGAAAATCAGAATACAGACATGTCTACAACGAAAGCAGAATAATGGCCGTTTATACAGATATTCACCCAAATGATTTAAAAGTGTTTTTAACACGTTATGCAATAGGATCACTTTTGTCTTATCAAGGTATAGAAGAGGGGATTGAAAATTCTAATTTTATGTTAGAGACAACACAAGGGCGATTTATTTTAACACTTTATGAAAAGCGTATTTCAAAAGATGATTTACCTTTTTTTTGTCGCTTGATGCAGCATTTAGGACAGCGTGGAATTCCTTGTCCTCAACCTGTTATTCAAAATGATGGAATGATGATCTGTGAACTAGCAGGACGTCCTGCTGCTATTATTACTTTTCTGGAAGGAGAGTGGATCCGCCAGCCCAATATAGATCATTGTGGCGAAGTGGGGACGGGGTTAGCACAATTACATTTAGCAGGACAGGATTTTACACTCAGTCGTAAAAATACTCTTTCTGTTATGGATTGGAAGGTATTGTGGCAACGTTGTCAAACCAAAGAAGATGCATTGTTAAAAGAATTTGGACAAAAAATTGAGTTGGAATTGGCTTTTTTACAGGAAAATTGGCCATGTAATTTACCAATAGGCATTATTCATGCAGATTTATTTAATGATAACGTTTTTTTTGTGAATCATCGTCTTTCTGGGATGATAGATTTCTATTTTGCTTGTAATGACTTTTTTGCTTATGATTTAGCGATCTGTTTAAATGCTTGGTGCTTTGAGCCTGATCATTCCTATAATCTTACCAAAGCACGTAAGTTATTGGAAAATTATCAAAAAATAAGACCATTGATCCCTTTAGAATTGGACAAGATGGTCTTATTAGCTCGTGGTGCATCTCTACGTTTCTTACTCACACGTCTATATGATTGGTTTAATACACCGCCTAATAGCTTTGTTATTAAGAAAGATCCATGGGAGTATTGGCACAAGCTTTGTTTTTTCAGTAATGTAAATTCGCTAAGTGAATTAGGTTTTTAAATTTTATGGCAACTCAACAAAAAGTCGTTGAAATTTATACAGATGGTGCTTGCTCAGGGAATCCTGGAGTTGGAGGATGGGGAGCAATTTTACGCTGGAATGGTCATGAACGGGAGCTTTATGGCGGTAAGGTCCATACGACAAACAATCAAATGGAACTCATGGCGGCAATTTGTGCATTAAAGGCGCTTAAAGAGCCCTGTTTGGTCGATCTTTATACAGACTCAGTTTATGTACGTAACGGTATATCTAAGTGGATTGAAGATTGGAAAAAGAATAATTGGCGCACTGCATCAAAAAATCCTGTTAAAAATATGGAGCTATGGCAAGCTCTTGAGGATGCTAGTTCTTGTCATACAGTTAGATGGCACTGGGTAAAAGGGCATGCGGGACATCCAGAAAATGAACGCGCAGATGCCCTTGCTCGCAAAGCAATTACTCAATATCGTGAAAATGGACGTTTTCCAGCATAATTGCTTTTTGAGAGCTTTTTCTTTTATCACGGAGACGCAAGAGGGGTTGGCTGCGTATGGAATATGAATGTTCCACTTAAGGCGTGATCTTTAAAAGCAACTGTATAAAAAATTTTTTGGTTTATTTCTTCTGGTGTGAAATAGAGTGGAGCACTGAAGAGTGTATATTCTGCGTTATCACTGACTTTTCTTGCTGCTCCAATTTGCATTTCTCCTCCATCTAAAAAGAGAGAGGAAGGAGTGGTTTTGTTGTTATTTTGTATTTTTATAAGAAGGGTACTATTATTTTTTTCAGCACTTATTTTTAGTGCATTCTGCGTCATGCGGGGCAAAGAATTTTGCGCCTTTTTTAAGAAGGAAGCAGGAAGCTGTTTATTTTTAAGAGCAGATGGCGAAAAATCAAAGTTAACAGTAAATGGAAGACAGATTTTATTACATAATCCAAGAGTGAAAGCACCACTTAAATTTTTGCTTGAACCAGAAAGATTGAAGGGCAATATTACTTTATCTTTATAACCTAATGACCAATCATTTTCTGTTTCAAAAAGCTGTGGAGTAGGATAAAAGATTTCATAAGAAATCTGTTGGTTGAAATTAAAAAATGGTGCCATGCCAGAATTACCTGGATTACGCCAGTAAGTTTTCCATCCTGGTTTAAGCACAATTTCAATAATACCTTCTCTTATTCCAGAAAGAGAAGGTTCAGTGATTGCTAATCGGATACGACCACCCTCTGATTCATACCAAGATGTTGCGAAAAGCTGGAGTTTTTGTTCTGTTTGAGCATTTACAGGAATGTTAAGTAATTTTAAAACTAAGAATGTTAAGCATAAAGTAACTAAAAGCTTTTTATAAAAGAAAGTTGCGATATTTTGTAAATTTGTAAATATGTGACTTTTTTTCATTGGAGTTTTATTTTCCTAGTGTACTAAATGAACAAACTTTTATCATGTAAATTATGGAGAATAGCAGATTAATGAAGCAGTGTAATGGCTTTTTGGGTGGTCAATTACTCATAGCAATGCCTGGAATGAATGACAAACGCTTTATTCGTTCTGTTATTTATATTTGCGCGCATTCTGATGCTGGTGCGATGGGCATCATTCTCAATCAATTGCATCATATTGATTTTCCAGAGCTTTTGCTTCACTTAGGAATCATAGACAGTGGCCAAAAAAAAAGTCTTTCTGAACCGATAAAAAATTTTCCAGTTCGCTATGGTGGTCCTGTTGATCCTTCGCGTGGTTTTGTCCTTCATTCAGATGATTATGCTTGTGAAGAAACTGTTTTTATTGCAGATAAGATCTGTTTTACTGCGACAATTGATATATTAAAAGCGATCAGTTGTGAACAAGGTCCGCAACATGCACTGGTCGCATTAGGCTATGCTGGATGGAAAGCGGGGCAACTTGAGGCAGAAATTTCTACAAATGGGTGGCTAATCAGTTCTACATCACCTAGTTTTCTTTTTGAAAGCGATTTAAGCTGCAAGTATGATAAAAGTTTAACACGCATGGGTATCGATCCAACTTATCTTGCTTCTGAAATGGGACACGCGTAGAGTTTTTTCTAAGCTTTTTAACTTTACACGTTATTTTATCCCTTATGTTTTTATCTTATAAGGGAAATGGCTCTGAACGAGCGTAATTAATTCTTCTATGGCAATCGGTTTCGTCACAAGTGTACTTTGAACATATTTACAACCTTCTTGACGGAGGAAGATTGCTTCTTTTTCATTTTCAACACCTTCTGCGATAATTTGCAAATTAAGATCTGTTGCCATATTAATGATAGACTTGAGAACAATTTTCTTCTTAAGAGAGTCGATTGAGATAAGTGAACGATCAAGTTTAACCATATCAAATGGATAACGTACGAGATAGGTCAGAGACGAATAACCTGTTCCAAAATTATCGAGTGCGAGATTCATTCCAAGTGTTTTAATTTGTTCAAGAAAGTGCGCTGATTGTTCAGGATTATTTCTTAAGACAAATTCAGATATTTCAATCATTAAGCGTCCTTTGTGGAGCGGATGGCGAAGCAAAGCGGCACGCAATTGACTGATAAAACGAGGATGAATCATTTCTGCGCTTGGTAAATTAATTGAAATAAAGAAAGATTGTTGGGAAAACTTTTCTTGTACATTTATAAGATCGATAATGGCATTATCGATGATAAATTGTGACAAATCCATAACAATTTGTTCATTTTCTACGATTTTTATGAAATCAGAGACATTTAAATTTCCATAAGTGGGATGATGCCATTCTACAATTGTTTCAAAACCAATAATATGTCCGTCTGATAAATTAAGAATAGGATGGTAGAGGATTTTCATCTCATTACGTTTTATGGCATAATGGACATCTTTCTCCAGAGTATTATGTTCGAGACCCAAAGTGCGAAAATTAGGACGAAAAGGTTCAATATGGTTCCCACCCATTTGTTTTGCGCGAATCATCGCTAACTCACTATCATTAAAAATATCTTTAGCCGTCGACCGGCTTTCACTCCATGTAACCAATCCGATAGAGGTTGAAAGGATTATTTTATTTTCTGAAAGTGAAATAGGTGCTGAAATTGTTTTGTGCAAATGATCTGCAAATGCTGCAATTTTTTGTGGTTCGGTTTCACTGAGTAAAATAATTGCAAAGCGGTCTGCTGAAAGACGCGATAAGGTGTCTTGAAAGTTAATGAGACGATTTAAACGACGTGCGATTATAAGCAGTACAGTATCCCCAACAGCGATACCTAATTTGCGATTAATTTGGCGAAAATTGTCAAAATCAATCATAAAGACAGTTGGTCTAATTTTGATATTTGCTTTCGCTAAAGAGGTATAATTTTGTAGTCTATCAAAGAAAATTTGTTGGTTAGGAAGTCCAGTTAAGCTGTCGTGGATTGCATCATGCAATAAGCGTTCTTCGGATTTTTTATGGTTAGTAATATTGACAATGGTTCCAATGACACGTGTGATTTTTCCATCTTTTTGCATAGCCGGACGTGCACGAAGAGAAAACCAATGATAATAACCACCACCGGAAGAAAGCCGAAAAATTTGATCAATGCGCCCTTTTTTATTTTTAAGAATGATATCCAATACGGCTTGAAAGCGTTCACGATCATCATGGTGCAAGGCTGAAATCCAGTTGCGCATAGGTCCATTGAGGTTATGAATTTCAGTACCAAAAAGGGTTGCCATGTTTGGATGTACAACAATACGATCACGCTCAATATTCCAATCCCAAATAATATTTCCAGCTCCCTTTGCTGCGAGTACTTGTTGTTCAAGGTCGGAAAATATTCCTTCATGGAAAGCGTCATTAGAAAAAGTTTGTTGCAGGACAGTAAAGCTTATGAGAAGAACAATGAGCACTAATCCTCCCGCTAATGCTGGCTGGATAATATCATTGTTTAAATGTCCAGCTATGCAGGCATAGGCTCCAACACACCAAAAGCTAATGAGCAACCATGTTGGAATAAGCATAATGGCGCGGTCATAGCTTCTGATTGAGAAATAGATGATTAATATTATACCAAGCACAGCGGTAAGGCCAAAAGACAAACGCGCAATTCCAGCTGCTCTGATGGGATCATAAATAGCAAAGGCTCCTAGACTGCAAAACGCAATGGTCCAAGCGATAGCACCGTAACTAAAATGATAATGCCAGCGGTTAAGGCTGAGATAGGTAAAAAGAAAAATGAAGAGTGTAGCAGTAAGTGCTACTTCTGTACCAGCACGCCAGATTGGTTGGGTTGTGAGTGTAACTGCAAAGAATTTATTTAAAAAGTTGAAGTCAATACCAATATAAAAAAGCACTGCCCAAGCAACTGCCGCTGTTGCAGGAAACAGCCCTGTTCCACGGACGACGAAGAGAACAGTTAACAAAAGCGCTAAGAGACCTGATATCCCAAGAAGAATACCATGATAAAGCGTATAAGAATTAATTGCATCTTTATAAGCTTCAGGTTGCCATAAATAGATTTGCGGTAGATTTGCAGAGTTAAGTTCGGCCACAAATGTAATAACAGCACCAGGGTTAAGGGTAATACGAAAGATATCAGAGTTTGCACTAAGTTGACGATCGAGGGAAAAACCTTCGCTTGGCGTTATGGATTGAATCCTTGATGATCCAAGGTCTGGCCAAAAAAATCCAGAATGTGCCATGCGGTAATGGGGGGCAACGATGAGACGATCAACTTGTTCATCTGTTGGATTTGCAAGAGAAAAAACTGCCCAATTTCCGGAAAATTTTTCATTTTTTGCCTGCACTTCAATACGCCATACAATACCATCTGGTCCTGGTGCTGTACTTGTTTGAAAAATAGAGTTGTTTGTATGGTGAATTTCAATTGCTTTTGAGAGATCAAGAGCAGCATCTTGAGAAGAAATTTTAACTGGTTCAATTGCTTGTGCTGATGTAAGATGGACAAAAGAACTAACGACTACAATGAAAATGATGTCAATTATTTTACGCAAACTCTTCACAATGTCCCACTCTCAATATTTTAGGATGTTTAATTTTCATTTCGACTTTTGAGAAAAAACGTCCACCTTTTATAATTTATTTACATAATAAATTGTTATCACTTTTTCTTAAGTTATGTGATTTTATATACAAATAGACCACACACCCATTTGCTTCAATGGAACCTGAAGCGAATGAAGTTTTATATTTTAAAAGGGCAAAGTTAAACCATGAATTTCCAGATTTCACGGATATACCTTCACTTATTAGAATCTTTATCACATGAAGTATGAATTGGGTAGTTTTGTACGCCTATTTGCCCAATATTTCCAAAACTTATTTAATGAGGAGAGCTTTTGTGGTAAATTTTATGATAAAATATGTGATGTTATTGTGATGCTGCTTTGAAAAGAAGTTTTTACTTTAGCTTGTATGAAAGAGTTGACGTTAAATCATCAAAATTTATGAGGGGTCCTACAGGTCCGACAGCAGTTAGTGTTGGAGTGGAGTTTGTAAAAAGACGATGTGCTAAATCAGTTAATCTTTTAGGAGTGATGAGATTGAGGCGTTCAATTGTTTCCGATATTGGAATTGGTCGACCATAAAGGAGTATTTGGCGAGCAATGAGATGTGCTTGACTAGAGGGATTTTCCTGTGACATTGTCAGATTTGCACGATATTGCGTTTGTGCTCGTTGCAGTTCGTTGGCGTGAATATTTTTGCTGACCTTGGAAAGTTCATCAAGAATCACAGGAATAAGTTCTTTGAGCCCTTCTTGTCCGGTAGCTGCGTGAACACCAAAAAGCCCAGTATCTGAAAATCCCCAATGAAAAGCATAAATAGAATAGCATAATCCACGTTTCTCTCTTACCTCTTGAAAAAGACGTGAAGACATACCACCACCAAGAATGATAGAAAGAATTTGGGCTGCATAAAAATCACGCGCGTGATAAGCACGTCCTTCAAACCCTAGAACAACTTGTGTATCCATTAAATCGCGATATTCACGAAAGTCGCCACCGACATAATTTGCAAGATTAGTAAGAGGTGCGGTTGAATGGGAGCGAAAAGTACCAAGACGACTTTCAACTTCTCGCAAGAAACTTTCGTGCTTTACAGCTCCTGCAGCAACGACAATCATACGATCTGCACTATATTGTTTATTGATGAAATCATGGAGATCAGTAGATGTAAATGATTGAATAGTTTTAGCTGTTCCTAAAATAGAGCGTCCAAGGGATTGATGACGAAAGGCTGTTTCTGTAAAGTGATCAAAAACAATGTCATCAGGAGTGTCATGGGCAGCACCAATTTCCTGAAAGATTACTTGTTTTTCTCGTTCTAGTTCATCGTCGTCAAATTTTGAATGCATTAAAATATCGGCTAAAATATCTATAGCAAGTGGGATATCGCTTTTAAGAACACGTGCAAAGTAAGCTGTTGTTTCAATACTGGTTGTAGCATTGATTTCACCGCCAACATCTTCAATATCGGTTGCAATTTGAAAAGCAGTACGGTTTTCGGTTCCTTTAAAAGCCATATGCTCAAGAAGATGAGCAATACCATGCTGTGTGGAGGTTTCATTGCGTGAGCCCACTTTAACCCATATTCCGAGGGCAACACTATCAATTTGTTGCATTGTATGTGTGGCGATAGTCAAACCATTACTAAGGCGACATATATCTACATCCATGTATTTACAACTCCATTAAATAAGCTAAATACCTCATTGTAAGGGTATCAGAATATTCTTGATTTAAATTAATGCAGCTAACTTTAATAAGATGCACGCGATTTTAAAGAAATATAATCTTTTACTATTTTTTCATCATTAGCAAGATTTATAAAATGTTCTTCGTGTTTCATTACATCATTGAGATGAGATGGCCATGGAGCATGAAGGCCACAAGCACTTTTAATAGTATCAGGAAATTTAGCTGGATGAGCCGTGGCAAGAACGATCATTGGAATATGCGGTTTTTTGTTTTCACGCGCTACTTGAAGAGCGACCGCTGTATGTGGATCAACAAGATAGCCACTTTCCTTATAGACACTATCAATTGTTTGAGCTGTTGCAGCCATGTTGCTTTTTCCAGCGGAAAATAGGGAACGAATATTTTTGAGTTGCTTTTCATCAAGAGTAAAGAGACCCGTTTTTTTCAAGTTTTCCATTGCATTGCGAATCCACATTGGATCACGATTGCCACTTTCAAAGAGCAAACGTTCAAAATTAGAAGAGACCTGAATATCCATAGAAGGTGATGTTGTATGGACTATTGGTTGTGTTTTGTAAGTACCACTGGTCAATGTACGTACAAGGATGTCGTTATCATTCGTTGCGATGACCAGTTGAGCAATGGGTAATCCCATACGGGCTGCGACATAACCTGCAAAAATATCACCAAAATTTCCAGTAGGAACAGTAAATGAAACAGCTCTATCAGGTGCTCCTAAAGAAAGTGCAGATGAAAAATAGTAAACAATTTGCGCCATGATACGCGCCCAATTTATAGAATTAACACCTGAAAGTGCTCTTTTTTTACGAAAATTGTGGTCATTAAACATTGCTTTGACAAGAGCTTGGCAATCATCAAAATTTCCTTCAATGGCAATGGCATGAACATTGGAACAATGATTGGTTGTCATTTGCCGTTGTTGAACAGGCGATACACGTCCTTTAGGAAATAAAATAAAAATATCTGAGTGTTCTTTTCCAGCAAAAGCCTGTATTGCAGCTCCTCCTGTATCACCTGATGTTGCAGCAATAATCGTTGCACATCTATTTTTTTCAGTCAAAACATAATCCATCAGTCGAGAAAGAAACTGCATTGCTACATCTTTAAAAGCTAAAGTAGGACCATGAAAGAGTTCAAGGATAAATTCATCTGCTCCAGTTTGTCGTAACGGACAGATTGCTGGATGGTGAAAGGTTGCATAAGATTCAGCGATCATATTTTCAAAAGCTGTATATTCGATTTCGTTATTCACAAAGGGCCACAGAATAGTTTTAGCAATTGTTGTATAGGACTGACCACGAAGTGCTCGTAACGCATCAAATGATAGCTGAGGAAATTTATCTGGCAAATAAAGTCCCCCATCACTTGCCAACCCTGTCATGATTGTTTCCGTAAAGCTTAAAGCAGGAGCTTCACCTCTCGTGCTGATATATTCCATAAGTCTTATCCTTTTTTTATTTCTGGCAAATTGATGAAGTTATTTATTTCACGTTTTTCATAATATTTAAATTATTAAATGGATAGAGCTTCTTTTCTTCTTTTTAATTCAATAATGAAAGGAAATAGCCTTAAGCATTTTTATTTTTGAGATATAAACGCCAAATGTTCACAGAAAATCTGTTACAGTCAAAATTTTTTTCTCTATTATTCATTCACTTAAATTTTACAACGTATCTTCACTTGTACACCTTCTTAAATAATAAAATTAAATAGATAGAATGGTATTTATTGAAGAACTTTTGTATAAAACTCAATCATTCATAGTTATTTTATGCTCTTAATACTTTGTAACAATTAAATCTGCTAAACTGAATGTTAAAATGATACATCTCAGAACTCACATTGGAAGATTTATGAGGTAATTTTATGGCATTTCGTGCGCAAATCTATACTTTGAATAATCTTTTTTAGCTTAATTTATCACTTTGTATAATAATAGATATTATATTTGTGCTATACAGTATGGTAACCTAAAGTTTATCCATAGAAAACATACAACAGCCTGCTAAATGATGGGAAGCAGGCTGTAAAGTATTTTCATTTTAAATAGAAAAAAATAACTAAGTATCTTTGAATTATTTGCCTTTAATTTTTCCTATTGCCCATCCGATTATCCCGCTAAATATGGCCATAACAGATCCAGTCAAGAATCCAAAACCCAAAGCTCCTACTGTAGAAAAAACTCCTAGCGTAATTGGTTCAAACACTTTCTCAAATTTTCCTTCAAAGGCAGATTCACTTTTTGCTTTATGAGTGAAACTTGGGACATAAAGAGCAGCTATATCGATAGCTTTTTTCTTTCCTTGTTCTATTAAAGAGACAGTTTCCCATTGAGTATCATTTTTCAAATGATTGGCATGAACATTTATAACTTGTGAAAGCAGAAAAGCAACTGCTATAAAAATATTTAATACGTAAGTTTTCAATACTTTAATCATAGTTTACCACCAATACTTTTATTTTAATCTGAATTGAATAGATGCATCGGCAGAATTAGTGCACATTGAGAGAAACAGAAGCATTTAAAGCTTTTTTCACTCTTAGTGTGATAATTCATTAGTTTTTGTCATCAACAATGGATAAACACGGAATATGTTCATAGTTTATATTTCATATGAGAAGGTCTTATTCTGATGAAATTTCAATTTTAACGAGATTTAAAATACAATATTATTTTACTTATTATCCATCCTAAAAACATGCCTATCGTACTTGATGCATATCCAAGTGCCATCCCCATACCAAAAGCCCCGAGTGTAAGAGGTTCAACAACCTTTTCAAATTTTCCTTCAATAGTAGCTTCATTACCCACTCCACGATTTAGACTAGGTCTATAGAGAGAAACGGTATGGACTGCATCCTTTCTTTTCTGTTCTATTGCAGAAACAAAAATATTCTCACGATGAGTACTATTTTGTAAAGAGTTTGCATGCACATTTACAACCTGAGAAAGAGAAAAGGCAGAAATAATGAAAATACTTAATATATGATTTTTAAATAATTTAATCATAATTTACCTCAAATATTTATACTATTCAATATATATGCGTAAATTTATACTTAATTTATACTTTGGATATTTGGATGTAATCTACAACATTTATATTTTGTAGCATAATGAGCTTCATTATGTAATTATTTACAATGAATTATAGCCACATAATAAAGCTATTATTATAGAGTTCTAGACGAGGTTGAATTATTTGAACATCAATACTATGTCCTTTATCCAACTTATTATCGATCCTATAAAGCTCATTACATGTCCAGTAAACAATAGCCCCATTCCTATAGTCATAGGCTCAACGACCTTTTCAAATTTTCCTTCACCTATTGTTCCATGTTCTGTTTGATAATTTACAGACGGAGCATAGAAAGCAGTCGTAGAAACTACATCGGATTTCGCATATTTTACTTGTTCCATTGGGAAAACAGAAAATTCCTCTTTTGGATTATCGTTTTTCAAATAGTTTGCATTAACATTTACAGTTTGTGAAATAAAAAAAGTGCTCGCTATAAAAATGCTTAAAATATAATTTTTAAATATTTTTACCATAACTTTACCTCAAATATTTTTAAGTTATATATGTAAGAAATATACATAATGTTTATGTATATCACACTATATACAAGACATATAGTTCAATATGTATTTTTAGTCAATAATAAAAATACATATAAAAATATAACTATAATTTTTATAAACGTTATTGTAAAAAAGTAACAGTAATAATTACAAATTATATTTTTTAAAAACTTTATACAATATTTTATTATGTGTTATATATAAAATAACATATGGTTATCGTATAATTTTTATAAAATGACATTAATATATTTTTTAAATACATTTATAGATAATAAAATTGATCAAAATTTTTACATATTAAATATATAAAAAATTATTTATTATCGATAGTATAATAGAAAAAATGAAGATTATGATGTGGTTATAAAAATATTATTAACAATTAAAATATGAATGGACACGCTAAAATTTTATTATTTATAGTATTTATTATAGATAGTCATTATTGTAGAATGTGTGTTCTATAGATATTATTAAATTATTATTCAATGGTTATTTAATTGCATCGTGATATCAGAATAATAATTCTTACTTTACTATTAAATATATACATTTATCTTATAGATAATAATATGTTATAGATACTAAAAAATGTACAATTTTCTCATAGTGTAAAGTAGAGCTCGAATTGGATAGAGATAAATGATATTATCTTTTTATCGCCAATGTGAACAGCATATTACTATGATGCAAGGCAGTGTATAGAAGAATATAATTTAGACATATTTATGAGTGCCGAAAGATCAGCATTAGATAATATTTTCAACACTTTCTTCTTTCCAAACTGAAAAGCCGCTTTTATTTTTAGAAAGTGGATTACTTTTGAAAAGATCTGATTTCATTGCTTATTTAAAAAGGCTATTAAGTGCTTTCGGAAAATTTTAAGCAACTATTGGTATCGCTGTCGCTTGTTTAACATGATTATATGTTTCATATTTATGTGCTTTTTTAAAGAAACCGTTCTCAAGGTACTCAAGCCTATTTTGCAATGATAGATATGATGATAAAGCCCCCATAATATAAAATTCTTAGGGCATCAGAATTTTTGACGTTTATAAAGAAGAAAGATGGCATTGCCATACACTTTTCTCGCTCCTAATGTTGCTACAATTTTTGCCTTTTGAGATGATTCATTAAAAGGCATTTTTATTTCTTTATTTATTTAATTCAGCATATCTAGGTTTGAAATGAGAGAATCTTACAATATTCGGTTTTTTTGCTTAATTTGAATCATGATAAATTATGATTATAAATCAATATATTGTCTGTAAATTACTTGGTATGAAATATTTTTTATAAAATGCACATCTTCATAAGAGTGTATTCTTTTTGTTTTTTGTAATCTTAGGGAGGTTGTACCAATTGATGCTGTTAAAATACTATTTAAGCAGCAAAGTAAATAAGCCTTCAACAAGTTTATGAGATTTGGATTGAGTAAATATAAGCCTTTGTAACTCAACAAGGACGCATTTGTCATTTTCAATAAAGTCTTGTGTTCCATAGATTCCGCGAATTTTAATATTTTTTCCATGATCAATAGGCACATCCCTTACAATTTTACCATAGTATGTGATTTTTTTGATCAGATGAAAGAGGCTAGTAATTCTCACATCTTATCGAGCAAGGCATCGTAATATTCCTTTTTTGACAAATATAATAATTTATCAGGATGAGCTGCTGAGGTTGGGAGTGGGATATCGGAGTTGAGATAGATAAGCAGGGTTTAATTTTCATGAGTTGGCACCCCTGTTTTTGGCTTTTTTTAAAGCACGTGCAATGGTTAACAGACTTATGATTTCAATGAGGCGCTATATTTTTCCTTCACATTGAGATGCAATTCACCCGTGTCGTGAATTACGCATTTATTGAAGTTATTATAAAAGGAGCAGCGAGAAGAGCAGGACATTTGAATAAAAATGCTTCTTACAAGAGTTTACAAATTGATATATTCAAGAGATTTTTTATAATAGATCTCGCCATACTGCCATTGCTTCTAAGACTTCTCCTAAATGAGCATGTTTTGCAATAACTGTTTCTGCACCAGCTTCTGCAAGTGCATTAGAGTGGCCAAGATAGCTATGTGATCCTCCCGTAAAGCCGATGACACGCATGCCTGCTGCTATGGCTGCGTGTACACCATGAAGTGAATCTTCTATAACGATAGTGTTTTGGGGCTCTGCCTGTAATTGTTGTGCGGCAAAAAGGAAAACATCAGGGGCCGGTTTCGTTCTTTTTGTTCCAACTTCAGGTGCTGAAAATATTTTACCTTCAAAAAGGTCATAGAGATCAACCGTGATGAGCATCTCTTTTATATCTACGCTTTTTGCATTAGAGCAGATACAGTAGGGATAGCGTGTTTGGATAATTTCTACAGCTTCTCTTACATCATCAATAGCCCGTAATTTAGTTTTTATTTGTGTACGAAAAATATTAGTCATTTGATCTATGAGATGAGCAGAAATAGGTTTTTCTGTTTCCTGTTCAACGTGTTTAAGAATATCGCGAAAGATAAGCCCTGCAAAACGCTCACTCAATTCTTCGGGTGATATTTCATATCCTGTTTGTTTGAGCAATTGAGATCCAATTTTTGCTGCAAGATATTCAGAGTCGACGAGAACTCCGTCACAATCAAAAATAATAAGATCTATCTGAGGCATAAGATATTCCTTTACATGTTACGAGATGGACAACTTTCATGAAAACGATATTGAGAAGATCTTATTTCATAAAAATACGCTTTGAAAATGATTCTTAATTCTTTTACGAAATAAAAGATATGGGAACAGTACATTGAAAAAAAAATTAAGGTTTCATTCATATGAAAGTTTTTTTTACTAAAAAAACAAAAACAATCATCAATTTTGTAGAACTTTAACGATACGTTTACGCTATTTTGTAAATATAGATGGGTAATGCGGGCCTATAAACTATTTTGGTTGATTATAGGGCAAATTCAGTTAATTTTGTTGGGTTTTTCATGACAGTTATTCAGCTTCAAAAAGATTTCCTTCGTACTCCCTCACAAATGCCATGGCGCAATAAAATTTTTAAAGGAGATTGTGTTTCCGTTTTAGAAAAACTTCCAAAACATTCTGTTGATATGATTTTTGCGGATCCACCCTATAATTTGCAATTGGATGGAGCTTTATACCGTCCAGATCATTCGCTTGTTGATGCGGTTGATGATGCATGGGATCAGTTTGAGAGTTTTGCTGCTTATGATGCTTTTACTCGTGCATGGTTGCTTGCTTGTCGTCGTGTATTAAAACCCAACGGAACACTTTGGGTTATCGGATCTTACCATAATATTTTTCGGGTTGGGACGGCATTACAAGATTTAGGTTTTTGGATGCTTAATGATATTATTTGGCGCAAGAATAATCCGATGCCTAATTTTCGAGGGCGCCGTTTTCAAAATGCTCATGAGACGCTTATTTGGGCCGTGCGAGATCAAAAAGATAAAAAGTACACATTTAATTATGATGCCTTAAAAGCGGCAAATGAAGATCTACAAATGCGTTCAGATTGGCTTTTCCCTCTCTGCACTGGAGCTGAACGTTTAAAGGATGATTCGGGGCGTAAATTACATCCAACACAAAAACCGCAAGCGTTATTAGCGCGTATTATTATGGCTTCTAGTAAACCTGGTGATGTTATTCTCGATCCGTTTTTTGGTTCGGGAACAACAGGTGCTGTTGCCAAGCTTTTAGGGCGTGATTTTGTTGGGATTGAACGCGAGCAAGATTACATCGATGCAGCATGTGAGAGAATTGCGGCGGTTCAACCTTTAGCGCAACCAGAACTAGCGATTTTGGATAGAAAAAAAGCAGAACCGCGCGTAGCATTCAACAGTTTGCTTGAAGCAGGTTTACTCTATCCTGGAGAAGTTCTGTATGATCGTAAGAAGCAAGTATCTGCTATTGTAAGAGCTGATGGTACGATTATGCATGGTGGTGAAGCGGGCTCAATTCACGCAATGGGAAGAAAGGCTCAAGATTCGCAGAGTTGTAATGGTTGGACCTTTTGGTATTATGAGGAAAATGGACGGTTGAAGTCCATAGATCATTTAAGAATGATCATACGTTCACAAATGTTAAAAACGGGTGTTTTATGAACTAAGCTGATCGCTTCATTCTATTGACCACCAATATACTTGATCTTGATTGAGATGGACGTGAGGGTGTTTTAGTCTTTCTTAGATGTTTTTTATTGACACACTAAATCTCGCTTGTAAGCGACAAGCGAGTATTTTATGCTTCTTTTAGAAGAAATTAAAATGAGAAATTTTCAATCTATGTTCTCATTTTAGTTCCAAAACAGTAAAATTTCAATATAAGCTTATAAAAATGAAATATCAGAATTAAAAGGTTCATTCAGAAGTTCAAAATTAAGTGCTTTTTTGAATACGTACATCTGTAAAGTGCATATAATATATTGATTATAAAGATAATTTAGCGCAACTCATATCGAATTGCCCTCGGAATATCGTCAAGTTTTCTTATTTCAAATTTGTTCCATATTGAATCGATGAAAATTACTTTCTTGCATGTCATAAACGGGGTTGGCGTGTGAATAAAAATTGTTAACGAAAGAACTAAAAGTACCTCTTATAATCCGTTTCACGTACCAAGGGATGTTGAGGGGGCTGGTAAATATAACGATGGTGCTAACTTGCTCCGTCATAAGCGAAAAAAGGATAGATCCTGAAATTTAAATCTAAAGCTTCTAAGCGTTTCTATCGCTCCTTAATTTTTGTCTGTAGAAAAAATTGGTTATTTCATTTTTTAAAATTTTTCTTTTACAGATTAATAAATGATCGCTAGAGATACAAAAGTCTCCATTAGAAAACATTTTTATGAATAGGGAAGGTTATTTAAATCTAAAAGAATTGGGAAGTGCTACGGAAATGGCTTTTTTCATAACAGTAGGTAATGCTTCTTCGGCAAGATGTTGAATGTTACACCACCAACCATTTTCACAATTCATTTCATGAACATCTTCGGTATAGTAAACATCAAGTTTTAGAGAAAAGTGAGTAAAAACATGCGTAATTTGTCCTTTGAATTGCCAATTGGCAGTAAAGGGTGCGTTTTGTAGCCCATTTTCGTTGTTTATGCCAATATTGTTAGGAATTTGGGTCATTCCACCAAGGAGCTTTTGCGTCTGTCGTTTTTCCAAATAAATTTGTTTCTTTTTATTAAGGACCACAAAAGCAATACCTGTTTTTGAAGGGCGTTCTTTTTTAGGGGCTTTAACTGGAAAAGACTCCGGTTGTTGCATCTTTTCTGCTTTGCATAAACATTGAAGAGGGCAGGTATAACAAGATGGTTTGCGTGGAGTACAAATTGTTGCTCCCAAATCCATCATTGCTTGAGCAAAGTCACCAGGACGATTTAAAGCAGTAATTTTTTGTGTTTTTTCTTTAATTTCAACTTTTGCTTTTTGCAATATTGAAGTGATAGCAAAAAGTCGCGCTACCACACGTTCGACATTACCATCAACCACTGCTACAGGGTGGTTAAAAGCAATCGCAGCAATGGCTGCGGCAGTATAATCTCCAATACCGGCTAGAGTTCGCAATTCTTTTACAGATTGTGGAAATTGTCCCGCGTAGTTTTCAACAAGCTGTCGCGCACATTTTTTAAGATTACGTGCGCGTGAATAATAACCAAGTCCAGCCCATGCTTTCATGATATCATCTTGGGAGGCTTTTGCTAAAGAGGAAAGATCAGGCCATAGTTTTAGAAACTTTTTAAAATAAGGCTTAACTGTTTCAACGGTTGTTTGTTGAAGCATGATTTCAGAAAGCCAAACTTGATAAGGATCAGGACGGATACCTTGTTTTTGCTTTTCGGGGGTAATCCGCCATGGAAGATGTCTGTGATTTTGATCGTACCAAGCAAGGAGGTGCGAAGAAATTTCATACATGATTGCTTTCAAGCATAGGGAGATATAAAATGCAAAAGAAAAAATTATTTATTTTGTAATTCATGTTTTTTGCTCTTTTATTGTCAAGGCTCTGGTGAGAAAAGGCTTTTTATTTTGTTGATATTTCATAAATTGAGGAGGCAACAATTTTTAGATGAAACAAATGATTTTAATTTAGTAAGTGCTTGAACAATGATCTAAAAATGAGAAAACAACTTAAAAAACGTATCTTTTATTCTCTTTCTGAGGCGGTATACAAAATACTTGATCCAGTTTTACGCAAACGGACAGGGCTTAATGTAGCGCTTATAGAACATTGGCCACAGATTGCGGGCTATGATATCAGTGAACATACAATGCCGCTTAAAATTATTTGGAAACGTCGTGCAGATCAAGATGAAGTTTTTCAGCCAGCAACACTTGTTGTCGCATGTGAAGGATTTGCTGCGTTAAAATTGATGCATGAAACAGAGGAATTACTTCATAGAATTAACGGATTTTTTGGCTATATTGCTATTGATCGCATCAAGATTGAGCAAAGGAGTATGTCGGTTTTTATGAATCACTTGCCTCTAAAACCGCCTTTGAGTGAACAAGACAAAAAATGCGTGGAAAAAATGCTTGAAGGAATTGAAGATAAAAGTTTGCACCAAGCACTTTATCAACTTGGCTGTTGCATTTTTTTGGAAAAAAATAATAAATAGAAAGATATTTTATATATTTTTCTTTAATATATGAGAAAGCATTGGATTCCTATTCGTTAATAACAACAGAAAAGTATTATTTATGGTAAAATATCGTTCTTTTTTATCTTTCGGGATAATTTTTCTCTTCATAACGATTGTACAAAACAGTGTAACAGTTGCTTTAGCGCGTGATCCCAAATCAGTGGCAACTGTTGATATGGCAGAGCTTCTCCAATCGGGTAAAGTAAAGGATCGCTTTGAGGGAGAGGCGGATGCACCAGTCGTCATTGTTGAGTATGCTTCGTTGACATGTACCCATTGTGCGCATTTTTATAATGATATACTTCCCCAAATTCGTAAAAAATATATCAAAACAGGAAAAGTAAAACTTATTTTCCGAGAATATGCTTTTGATCCTCGGGCAACAGCAGGTTTTATGTTGGCACGGTGTGCACCGGAAGATCGCTATTTTCCTTTGATAGAAGTTTTATTTCAAAAACAAAATGAATGGGCTTTCGGAAAAAATGCTCTAACACCATTGAAGAAAATTGGCTTAATGGCTGGTTTTACAGATGAAAGTTTTACTGCGTGTTTGAAAAATCAGTCCATTTTAGATGAAGTAAATGCATCTTTTGAACGCGGTAAAGAGCTTGGTGTCACAGCAACACCTACTTTCTTTATTAATGGTAGTAAATATGAAGGTGCCATGAAAGTAGAAGAATTTTTTTCGGTGATTGATAGTTTTCTAAAAAACTGAATCTTAATCTTCCAGAAGATGGATAGTGATACTTTTGGTCATTATCTCTTTTGGAAGGATTAATATTATGCATTTATGAAGCGATATCGTTGAGCCAATTTTGAATCAAATCATTGCTTTTAAGTGAGCCTAGGTTGAATGATGTTTTGAAGCTGATATGGGAGGATTTGTACAGTGAAAAAATGGGTTTATAGTTTTGGAGATGGAAAGGCAGAAGGAAGTGCAAGTGAGCGTAACCTTCTCGGAGGTAAAGGGGCTAATTTGGCAGAAATGAGTAATCTTGGTTTGCCCGTACCACCCGGATTTACGCTGACAACAGAAGTTTGTAATTTTTATTATGCCCATGACAAATCATATCCAGAAGAGCTACAGGAATCTGTTAAGCAAGCACTAAGATACGTTGCTGAACAAACAGGACGTGAATTTGGGAATGAACAAAGACCACTTTTGCTGTCTGTTCGTTCAGGGGCTAGGGCTTCTATGCCAGGGATGATGGATACAGTGCTAAACCTTGGCATGAATGATAAAACTGTAAAAGCAATTGCTTTACAAGCCAATAATGAACGTTTTGCTTATGATAGTTATCGGCGTTTTATCCAAATGTATTCTAACGTTGTTTTGGGGCTAGACCATTCGTATTTTGAAGAGATTCTTGATGAAGTAAAAGCATGCAATGGTTACACTATTGATACAGAAATGACAGCAGATGATTGGAAGAATGTTATTATTTCTTATAAAGCCTATGTTGAAGAAAAATTAGGAACCCCTTTTCCACAAGATCCTGAACAACAGTTATGGGGGGCAATTGGAGCCGTTTTTTCAAGTTGGATGACAGCACGTGCAGTTACTTATCGCCGTTTACATAGCATTCCTGAAAGTTGGGGAACGGCAGTTAATGTGCAAGCTATGGTTTTTGGTAACATGGGAGAAGATTCGGCAACAGGTGTTGCTTTTACACGCAATCCATCGACAGGGAAAAAAGAACTTTATGGTGAATTTTTAGTTAATGCGCAAGGGGAAGATGTTGTGGCGGGCATTCGAACGCCTCAAAATATTACAGAAAGTGCGCGTATTGTTGCTGGTTCAAATAGACCGTCGTTAGAAAAAATTATGCCTGAGGCTTTTTTGAAATTATGTCAGATTGCGCAGAATCTTGAGCAGCATTATCGGGATATGCAAGATCTCGAATTTACCATTGAAAAAGGTAAATTATGGATGCTTCAGACTCGTTCAGGAAAACGCACGGCTCGTGCGGCTCTCAAGACGGCAATTGAAATGGTTGAGGAGGGGTTAATAAACCGTGAAGAGGCTGTGATGCGTATTGATGCAAAGTCGCTGGACCAACTTTTGCATCCAACACTTGATCCTAAAGCAGAACGTTTTGTTATAGGACGTGGTTTACCTGCTTCTCCTGGAGCCGCAACTGGTGAAATTGTTTTTACTTCAGAAGAGGCAGAAACTGTGTCGGCGGAAGGTCGCAAAGTTATTTTGGTCCGTGTAGAAACAAGCCCAGAAGATATTCATGGTATGCATGCTGCAGAAGGAATTTTAACAACGCGTGGCGGTATGACAAGTCACGCTGCTGTTGTTGCGCGGGGGATGGGAAAACCATGTATTTCTGGTGCTGGCAGTGTGCGGATTGATTATAACACAAATACGTTGTTTGCCTCAGGAGAAAGCTTAAAAAAAGGTGATGTTATCACAATTGATGGTGGAAGTGGAGAAATTTTCAAAGGGAAAGTTGCAATGTTGCAGCCTCAGCTTTGCGGAGACTTTGCAAAATTAATGGAATGGGCTGATGGGATGCGACGTATAAGAGTTCGCGCCAATGCTGAGACGCCATCTGATGCCCGTATGGGGCGTTCTTTTGGGGCTGAAGGTATTGGTCTTTGCCGTACGGAGCATATGTTTTTTTCTGGAGAACGTATTGTTGCCATGCGTGAAATGATTTTAAGTCATGATGAAAGTGGTCGTCGTAAAGCACTAGATAAGCTTTTGCCAATGCAGCGTTCAGATTTTAGTGAACTATTTGAAATTATGTGTGGTTTACCTGTTACCATTCGTTTGTTAGATCCGCCACTCCATGAATTTTTGCCTAAAACGAAAGCAGAAATTCTTGATGTTGCAACAGCTATGGGGGTTTCTGCTGAAGTGCTTGCTGAACGTGCTCAGCAGTTACACGAATTTAATCCTATGCTTGGATTACGAGGATGCCGTTTAGCTATTACTTATCCTGAAATTGCAGAAATGCAAGCGCGGGCGATTTTTGAAGCAGCAGCAGAAGCTGCCAAAAAATCTGGATCTCCTGTTATGCTTGAAATTATGGTGCCATTGGTTGCGCTTAAATCTGAACTCGATTTTGTAAAAGCGCGTATTGATCAGGTTGCTGAGGAAGTGATGAAAGAAAAGGGAAGCACTATTCAATATATGGTTGGGACGATGATTGAACTTCCAAGGGCAGCGCTTCGAGCAGATGAAATTGCTGAAACTGCTGAATTTTTTTCATTTGGAACAAATGATTTGACACAAACTACTTTTGGGATTTCCCGTGATGATGCTGCTCCTTTTTTGGCAACCTATTTTCAAAAAGGTCTTCTAGAGCAAGATCCTTTTGTGTCTATTGACCGTGATGGAGTAGGGGAACTTATTACCATTGCTGCACAGCGTGGACGCTCAAAGCGTGCAAAAATAAAATTGGGAATTTGCGGTGAACATGGAGGCGATCCTGCCTCTATTGCTTTATGCGAAGAAAATAACCTAGATTATGTTTCGTGTTCTCCTTTTCGAGTGCCAATTGCTCGTTTAGCAGCAGCTCAGGCCGCAATAGCAAAAAGGATGTAATGGGTTAATATTTTTTGTTGTATCGTTATTACTGAAATAAATTTTTATATATTCTTTTATTTTCTTTAATAAAGGGAATAAAAATGCTTCTAAAATGCACGATAAGTTGTGTTGCGCGAGAAAGTGTTTTTTTAGAGGTTTATGAGAGAAAATATAAAGCACAGGATAGACAAAGATGTATTATTAATGCACTTTTTATTGGCGAACCTCTTGATAGAGAGAAACGTGTTATTGTGCAGTCAATTTACGCGTTTGCTTTTTTATAGGGGAATGAGCTCCTCACGCAAAATAGAATGCTCCAAATAAATGCATTTTTTTTTGCGCATCATGCTGTTTGAGATAGACATTTCTCAATGGATGCCCCATTTTACATTGATATTCGTGGAATGGGGATTATGTAAAACTCCCCGTAAGTTTATAAAAATCTTCCCAAAATTTATAAACTCCATTATGCACTCCCATCTTTACATTTATAAAGGAATATCAAAGTTACACAATATATTGATTTATAAAGATAATTTTTTATTTCTCATATTGAATGAAAGCTGTAAATATCATAAGATCTTCTTATTTCGACTTCTTTTATAATGAATCAATCAAAACCATGTTTTTTGTATGTTACAGGCGGGATGAGCGTCTGTAGATAAAAAAATAAAGCAAGGATATGCCTCTTATGAAACGTCTCAAGTGTCAAGAGCTGTCACAAATTGAAGGTAGGTACAGTGTGTAATGGTGCCGGCTTGCTTCTTCACAAGCGTAAAGATGATGCGCGGCGCGTGCAGTGGGACTACTATTATTATTCATGGGCGTTGTTGCGAAGTGGTTTTGGGTGCTTTAGAGATGTTTTTTAAGAAAGCCCGTGAATGGCAATCCAAGTATATTCCGTTTGGGACATTTTGTTTTAGGTGAGGGGGAGTGAGACCAAAAAGACATGTGATAAAGTAAGAGCATGAGGCAATAGGTAATTTCCGTTATTTTAAAGATATTGCTTTAGATGTCTTTGAAAGGCGTAAAGCTGAATTAAAAGGAAATGGCAAAGATGAAAAATGGTGTTTACCTTAAAATTTCATATTCTTCCCAAATTAGGCTGTTTTCCTGTTTTAAGAGATTATACAAACAGAGATGCGCAATATTCTTGCCTCCATTTGGCATATAAAAGCTATAATAGCTGAGAGAAGTACTAAACTGTCTTAACATTTTTTTCAAACATACTGCTGCGGTAAGTTTGGATGTTGATTTATAGACAATACTAAACGCACACGCTCTCTTAAGAAGACAATGTCATAAAACACATAACTTTCCAGCAATAGATTAGAGAGAAGTGCCGGTTTTTTATCAGACACTTTGCAAAACAACAACCATAACACAATTAGCTTTACGTCTATTTATCCTTAAAGGTGTTTGCACAAATTCTTTGCATCATATTTATAAAGATCAAATTGACGATAATATATGGACAATTCGTGGTTCGATAATATGAAAGGTTTACATGATACTACAAAAATTTCGTGTCCTTTTATCATCAGAGGCAATAAAAATGCTAGAACAAGCGCGTTTGCTATTTTGCAATATTCTTTTTTCTGCAATCGGTTGTGGTTTTTTTGAAGAAAATTATACGGCTCAATATGTAATGTGTAAGAAAACCATTCTGATTGATTGAAAATAAGAGGGCTTGAGATGAAGGAATGTTTGAGGGGAGCATTAAACAAACGAAAGATGAATTATCATTATAAATTAAGAGATTATTATGATTAGCTTCAATTTAATAAACCAATTTCACGCATTTTCATTAAAATTGTGTGATTAATTTTACCTGTTACAGGAAGATCAAATATTTTTTGAAACTGTTTTAAGGCTTCTATCGTCTTTTGATCTTCTATTCCTGTGACAATAACCTCCTCATTCCCAAAAATATGTAAAGCTTTTTGCACTTGTATAATATCTTCAACAGAAGGCTCTAAAATAGCTTCTTTTAAGTGTGTCATATTTTTTGTATTGTTTGTTTCTATTTCGCTTTGCTTAATTAATATCGCGATTTCATCTGCTGCGGGATTAGATAGAACATTCTTTTGCATTCTCTGAGCAGTTTGCTGTTTCCATAAAGTGATGGCTCGGCGTGTTTTAGGTCCTTCCAGTCCATCTAATGGTCCATCATAAAGTCCTAATTTTGCTAGTTCTTTTTGCTTTTCCAGCATGCTTGCTGATTGAGAGGGTAAAGGTGAATTTGTGTGCTTATGACTTTGAGAATGTACAGAAGTTACACGGGAGAGTTCTTGTGATTTTTCTTCTTTTTCCGATAAAGTAGAGCTCTTACCTATACTTTGAACAGAGGAAAATTTCATTTGAGTTAAAATATTTTGATGCGTTGTCATTTGCGAAAATAAAGCATTAAATGAAATAAATAAAAAACTAATGCTAAAAAGAAAAGATCCAACAAAAAATAAAGTATTTTTTCGTGTATAGAAATAAAGAGTTTTTGCACTCCAAAAAATAAAATGAAAAATTATAAGAAGAAGTGTTATAACAATACTACTATAGTATTTACGGTGTTTTACAGTTTTTTTTCGGTAGGTCTTTCGTTTTGTTGCCATTACTTTTATTTTCAGTTGCGTTTATTTTTTACAAAGAAACAAATATAAATTAGGAAACGAATATGAATCAGTTTTTACTTCCAGCCAGAGAGAAGTGCATTGACATTATTGATTTTTCCTTTCAAACTCCTAAAATGAGCGGCTTCATTATATCAATTTATAAGTTGATGAATCAACAAGAGTTCTTATCAACGTTTATTCATTTTATTTTATACAAATCTTTAATGTGTATAAAGAGAGCACCAAATGATTAGCATTCAAGATCATTTTGGTATTTGCAAACTGCATTATCACATATAATTATCTAAACAATAATGCCACGTTATTCTTCATTTTGGGGCATATGTTTGCCTATTATTTAAAATAAAATTGAAAATATTTGCCTATAACGCTAAAAAGATGACAATCATTATCTATTCTTTATAATTTACATATAGATGGTTACTTATCCATAAACGGTTTGGTAATAATAATTATCTCTTAATATTATTATATTTTGGTATAAATTCCTTCTATTAAATAATTTTCATAAGTATTAATTAAATTGATGTTTACAATGTTATAGAAAAAACTGGCTTGAGATGTAATCATAAGAGATGCAGTTATTTTTTGATGTTTTTATTGACAGGTTGACTATTTTCATAACATTCCAGTAAAAATTTTATAGATAATATAAATATTTTATCGACACTAGAGTCAGAATAACAGAGTTTACTCTTTTTAGCTTTTTCAACTAAGCTAAGATGGTGGACTATTATTTAAAATAATTATGTACACAACACGATTATCTCTCTCATTTTTTATCATAGTATGTTCATTAACATGACCAGCTTGTAAGTGTATAATTTTGATGTTAATTTTTTACTGAATAGACAATGTATCCCATTTTATACAGCGGAATTGTGCCATATTTATAAAAAAGCCAATGATATAGATCCAATACATGAATACTCAATTTTATAAAAAGCACATTTTATAAATTGTTTATAAAGCAACAGTGTATAAAATGCTTCTTTTATTGTATTTACCACTGCGGTACATTGATTGTCCATGATACGTTTTTTAATCAAATTATCATTTTTTTTATTTTTTATTTTTGTCATTATTTCATTTTTTGTAGCAGATCCAAGCAGTAACCATTCTTCTAGCCCCCAAAATAATGAGACAACAACGAGCGATGTGATTGTTGCTTTTAAGGAAGCCTTAAATGACTTAGGCGCATTTTGTGACCGTAATATAAAAACCTGCAAAGTAGGAAAATCCTTTTTAAGTTCACTTGGTGAGCGCGCATATTACGGTGCAAGAGCTGCTTATGAATATTTAGGGAACATATTAGGAAACAAAAATGATATCAGAGACTTCCCCTAATGTTTCTTACAAAATCGAAATACAAGAGTTCTTACAAAACCATGCAATGTTATCTTGAAATAAGGATTTTTAACGTTCTTCGTGTTATTTATGTTAGGAAGAATAAATATTTATTTTTTATAAGTGTATTCAAGAATGATTATTCAAACGAAACAGGACTAAAATAATGGCGGAAACAATCGGTAATATTATAGAGAACTTTTCGCTTTTGGATAATTGGGAAGATCGTTATCGTTATGTCATCGAGCTTGGCTATGAATTGCCACCTTTTCCAGAAAGCGCTCGAAACGATGCTCACAAAGTTCCTGGTTGTGTTAGCCAAGTGTGGCTTCTATCTTCACGTAATAACTCAAAAGATCCAATATTGACGTTTCAAGGTGATTCCGATGCTCATATTGTGCGTGGACTCATTTACATACTTCTTGCTTTTTATTCAGGCAAAAAAGCTTCTGAAATTCGCAATTCTGATGCTCAAGAGCTCTTTGAAAAACTTGGTTTAAATGAAAATCTTACACCACAACGATCAAATGGTTTGAAATCAATGATTAAACGGATTCGTAACGAAAGCTATATGTAATCCCCTTGGTAGAAATTGCTATATATACAAAAGCTTCACACAAAACATGTATACTAAAATCAACTTTATGCACGAAACCATTTTTTCGCAAAATAAGATTATTTAGTTTTTTTCCGTTTGCTTTTGCGTCCAAGCCCCATTTCTTTGGCCAAAGCCGATCGTGTTTTTGCATAATTAGGCGCCACCATAGGGTAAGAACTATCTAACTGCCATTTTTCACGATATTCCTCTGGCAACATTCCATAATGTGTCATGAGATGACGCTTTAGAGATTTAAACTTCTTTCCATCTTCAAGGCAAATGAGATAATCAGGAAATACTGAACGCTTCGGATTAACGGCAGGCCTTTGTTTTTCAACTTCGACTTCTGTTAACTCTAGATTCCCTGCTTTACGAAAAGCAGCATGGACATCAGCAATTAAACTTGGCACTTCAGTCGGTCGAATAGAATTATTACTCACGTAGGCAGCAACAATATCAGCAACCAATGTAATAACTAAATTGCTTTCAGTCTCTAAGACTGCACGATGTTCCATTCTTGTTTCCTTTAATTTAAAATTGAGTAATTCAAAATCGAGATATAGTGCATATACTCATGATATAAAGATCTCATGCACATGAGTTTCATATTGTACAAAAATCTTTTTTGTCAATTCAATTATTCTATAAAATTGCCAAAACACAAAAAAATCAAATAAATACCTATTTTTTGTCATAATATACAATAAGAAAAACGAAATTATTACATGCTAAAATATATTTTTACCCTATAACATATCATACATAATATATAATACATCACAAATATAAAAAAATATATGATAAAATTTATTTATTTTTTTTGAGAACGTAAAAATAAAATTACTAATTATAAAAATATAATATATAAATTATTATATTTTGTTTTGAATACTTATAGTTTAGTAAGTTTATGTTTAATAAGTTTTAAATTTGTTTTTATTATTTATATTTATAAAATTTAATAATAAAAAACATGATATATTATAAATATGACATAATAGTATTATTTATAATATAAAACTATTCATTAAAAGGAGATAGGACATTTTTATTTTTTATACAGTAATAATAATATTTTAGATATATTTATTCCTTTCTGTAAAATTATGCGATTATACTGTTTCAAAAAAAATCAATTCTTTTTCTAATAGTTTAATTGTTTTACCAGTCACTTTCATTATAAAAGTGGTGTTATATCCCTAGAAAACAATAGCTGTGATATGTAATGAACAGAAAGGTATTAGTTTTAAAAATTATCATGGTGCTATTTTTGCAAGTGAATAGAACTTATAGGTTTTTACACTTGCATCAATCATTGTGATTCTAACATATAAACGAAGCTATTAACATATTTTAATATAGGATTGTGTATGACTCGCACTTTTGCAATTCCTCCCAAAGCATCTAGAATCACTCATAAGGAAATATATCATGGTATTTTTCGTGATGATCCCTATCATTGGCTACGTGCGTCTAACTGGCAAGATGTTTTTAAAGATCCTAACTGTCTTGATCCCAATATTCGACATTATCTTGAAAAAGAAAATGCTTATCAATCAGCTCAAATGGCTGATACAAAACCATTACGAGATTTGCTTTTTACCGAAATGAAAAACAGGATCCAAGAGAATGATAGTTCTGTTCCTATAAAACATGGTCCTTTTGCTTACGGATTCTCTTATGTTACCGGAGGCCAACAACCACATTATTTTCGGACACCAAGGAATGGCGGAGAAAAAAACGTGTACCTTAATGGTGATGTCTTGGCAGAAGGCAAAGAATATTTCAAATTTGGTTCAGTTCAAGAATCTCCTGACCATACACATGTGGTATGGACCTATGATGACAAAGGATCAGAATTCTATACAGCTAAAATTCGTAATTTTGAGACATTGTCTGACTGTATGGACACAATTACTGATACATCTGGTCAAATTGTATGGGATGCTAGATCTGAAGGTTTTTTCTATACTAAGATGGATAAAAACCACCGACCTTCAGAGCTCTATTATCACCAATTAAACACAGATCAATCACAAGATAAGCTTATTTTTCGTGAAGACAATCCAGGTTTTTTCTTAGATGTAAGCGGTTCTAAGCTTAATGATGTTATTTATATTAATATTCATGATCATGAAACATCCGAGATCTGGTTAATTCCTGCTGAGGCGCCTTTTACTATTCCCCAATGTGTACGGAAACGACAAAAAGGTATTGAATATTCACTTACAGAAGGTGGTGATGTCTTTTATATTCTGACCAATTTAGATAATGCAAAAGATTTCAAAATTATGGTAGCGCCATATACATCTCCACAATCAGAAAATTGGTCTGAGTTTGTTCCACATCAGCTTGGGTGCCTAATATTATCCCATGATGCTTATCAAGATTTTCTTGTCTGGATCGAACGTTTTGAGGGGCTTCCACGTATAAAAGTAATGGAACGTACCACTAAACAAGTTAATTCCATCGCTTTTACTGAAGAGGCTTATTCTTTAGGTCTGCAAGGAGTTGCAGAATATAACAGTCCAACTATTCGTTTTTCCTATTCGTCTATGACAACACCTGATCAAGTGTTTGATTATGAGATGAAAAATTGTAAACGAATGCTTTTAAAAACGCAAATAATTCCCTCTGGGCATAATAAAGATGCATATGTAACACGACGTATTACAGCAATAGCAGACGATGGTGAGAAGATTCCTATTTCACTTTTTTATCACAAAAATACTCCCCTTGATGGTGGTGCGCCTTGTCTGCTTTACGGTTATGGTGCTTATGGGATTTCTATTCCTGCCAGTTTCAATAGTAATGTACTTTCTCTAGTGAACAGAGGTTTTATTTATGCCATTGCTCATATTCGCGGAGGAAAAGAAAAGGGAGTAGAATGGTATGAGAAAGGAAAACATCTCTTTAAGCACAATACATTTACAGATTTTATTGCTTGTGGGCGTTACCTTGTAAACAATAAATTCACTTCTCACGACCGGCTGATTGCTCATGGTGGTTCAGCAGGGGGGATGTTGATGGGAGCCATTGCCAATATAGCTCCACAGGATTTTGCTGGGATCGTAGCAAATGTGCCTTTTGTTGATGTCTTAGCGACAATGTTAGATGCTTCATTGCCACTCACTCCTCCAGAATGGGCCGAATGGGGGAATCCTCTTGAATCAGAAGAAGATTATAAGCTTATTGCTTCCTATTCCCCTTACGATAATGTCAAAGCTCAAAACTATCCCCCTATACTTGTGATGGCAGGATTAACAGATCCTCGTGTAACTTACTGGGAGCCTGCAAAATGGGTGGCAAAATTACGAGACCTAAAAACAGACGATAATGCAATTTTATTACGTATTAATATGGATTCAGGGCACGCTGGTGCAGCTGGACGTTTTTCAAAGCTAGAAGAAGTTGCCTATATCTATGCATATATTCTAAAGATAGCAGGAAAAGACTTTTGCTAATCCATAATATCTCTGTATGAAAGTCTCCGATAATTTATTGGATTATAGAGACTTTCATACACTAAAAAATTATTGAGACAGTTTAAAATTCACATTCTTCATAAAGTTTCAAAACATAGTCCCAATTAATTAAATGGTCTACAAAGGATTCGAGGTACTTCGGTCGAGCATTGCGATAATCAATGTAATAGGAATGTTCCCACACATCGACACCCAAAATAGGGTGAGCATTGTGCACTAAGGGATTTTCACCATTAGGTGTTTTCATAATTTCAAGCTTGCCATCTTTAACAGCAACCCACGCCCATCCAGCACCAAATTGGGCACCAGCAGCAGCAATAAAATCAGCGCGGAATTTATCGTAACCACCTAGATCAGCGTCAATAGCTTTTGCTAACTTTTCAGGAAGTTTTTGACCACCACCATCTTTTTTCATCCAAAGCCAAAAATGGTTATGATTGTAATACTGTGCTGCATTATTAAACAAACCAATATTTTTTCCAAAACTTTTTTTAACAATATCTTCAAGGCTTTCATTTTCTAAGCCTAACTCTTTCACAAAATTATTGGTGTTGGTAAGATAAGCAAGGTGATGCTTATCATGATGATATTCAAGCGTTTCGCGTGACATATAAGGCGAAAGGGCATCGTAATCATAAGGCAACGGGGGCAATTCAAAAGCCATTTAAAAATCTCCTCGATTCTAATTGTTAAGCTTATTTCATAAGCCTAATTTGCCATTTACCGCATTTAAAAGCAAATGTTGAATACCTAGTTTGTATGAAATAGTTTTAATGTCTCTCTTTTTGTAAAAGAAGCTTTTAGGAAATGTATATTCATCAATCAAAAAGGGTATTGGTCTACATAAAGATTGCTTCTGAAGATTTTTTTACATCTATGAGTGGGTAATAAATATCATTATCTTTTGAATAAAAAGTAAATGGAAATAGCTATTATTCCTTGTTTTTGTAGCTCTATTTTTTCAAATACCATATAAAATGTTTTTAACAGAATATTAAGTGTTATTTTTTAGGAAATATTTTTCAATGTGCTTGATTTCATTTTATGGTGCTACCCATGAATAATATAATGTAAAAATTAGTGGACATTATCATCTTTATGCTTAATGCAAGAGCACAGCAGCACTATCATACACTTACCGGTTGCCAATGTGGTGACAGCTTTTTTCTTAAATTGAGAAAGATGGGATTTTAATATATCAAGAAAAGTAAATCATATGCAAATTTATTAGATACATGAGTAAACTGCAAGATTTTCATTTTCTGTTCCTAGAAAATCAATACAAAGAGCAAAATAATTGATGGATAAATGGTTCCTTCTTATGTTAAAATCACAACTGTATATCAGTTTCTGCTACGAATTTGTATCGATGGCAATGCCATACAAGACTCAGAAATTTTATGATAAAAAAGTAAAGTCTTTGATTTTCAGATATTGCGTCCAATCACAGGAATCGCTATAAGGTGCAGGAGTCGCTATAAAGCGTGTTTTTTTGGGGTATAGCCAAGCGGTAAGGCACCGGTTTTTGGTACCGGCATTCCCTGGTTCGAATCCAGGTACCCCAGCCAGTTCCGGTAAATGTTAATAAAAGTTCGGCTTGAGAGTGGATCAATCCCCTTAACCTCTGTGTTGCTATTCATAGCAAGTCTGGTAAGTTGAGAAACACTTATTTATAGTGGGTTAGCTCTAAATATGGTAAGGTTTTCTTTTACTATAGCTATCGCTTAAAGAGCTCTTTTAAAAGATTCTTTTCTACAAGACGAGGGGGAAATGATTTATGCGCACTTGCTTTAGAAAAACTATTTGACTGGATTTTTTGCTCTATAGCAACACCAGCGGGTGATTTTCCGTATTCCACCATCTTCATTACGCCGAACAGCGTAGCAATAATGCTGATTAGGAAACACATGCCGCTGCATGTCACGTACCATACCAGCAGCATGTCCATAGGGTGCCACACAATCAATAAACCACATATATTCTCCGCCTTGCCAATTCGCATCGGACAAAAGCTCTCCCTTTTCAAGCATAGATTGATGATTTTTTTCATCTAAAAAAGCCCAAGTGATAAAGGCACAAAATTCTCCACGTTCATTTTTATAGAGTTTATATTGCCCAGTCTGTAAAGCTGGTCCTAAATTTCGTTCGATATCCCAGATTCGCCAGCGGCGGTATAAGGGAGATGTAAGCATTAAAACAACCATAGCTCCTAACGCTGTAAGAGGATCTATGAGTGATGGTGATGGATTTTCATTTACAGACATTATCTTTCCTTTAGAGATTGTTCTAAAATTTTGGTGATAGGTTCAAAGAAATAAGAAATGAGACGCCGTTTTGAGGTAATGACATCCGTTGTCACAGTCATGCCAGGGATAAATTTAAGTTGTTTGTTATTCAAAGTGATGTGATCTTGGTCAATTTTGATTAAAACAGCGTAGACACCATTAATTTCTTTATCATAGCGTGCTGTAGCGCCTACATTAACGACTGTACCGTGGATAACACCGAAACGTTCAGGCGGAAAGGCAGAAAACTTGATGTAAGCGCGTTGGCCCTTTTCTAAAAAGCCGATATCGCTGTTATCAAAAAACGCTTCGACAATGAGTCCGCCGGCACCAGGGACAATGCGCATGAGAGTTTTACCAGCCTCTACAAAGCCGCCCAAAGTATGGATACTTAAATCATCGATACGTCCATCAACAGGTGCATAAAGTGATAAGTGGTCAAGATGGTATTGAGTGCTATCAAGCTTTGCTTTTAATCCTTGAAGATTCAGTTCTGTTTCACGCGAAAGTTGCCGATAGCGGGCGATTTCATCGGAAATGAGACTTTTCCGTTGTTGGCGGAGGGTGTTTATTTCGGCGGCATTTTCTTCCAAACGTCTTTGATTGGTTAAAATTTCATGCTCGACATTTTTAAAGTCATGTAAACGCTCTAAATAAACTGCTTGGCTAATGACTTTTGTTTCCATTAGGCTTTTTGCAGCCTTTAATTTCCCTTGGCTTAATTGACGATCATCTTCCAACCTATCTAATTGCGCATGTTGTGTTGCACCGCTGCGCTCGACGCGGTCCGCCTGTGCTTTTAGCGCTCTTAATTTATCTTGGAGAGATTGAAGGGTAGCGCTAATGAGTTTTTCCCCTTCTATTCTTGCAGTCGTGTTGCCAGAAGGAGGAACTGGCAGATAGGCAAGCCCTTTGGTCACAAAATCTTTATCCAAAGGATCACTTTCATGTAAAGCTGTTAAAATAGCTGTTGCGATTTGTGCTTGAAGAGTTTGTTGCGCGATATCTGCTTGAACACGTGCGCACTCATTGAGGGCTTCACGAGGATCTAATTGAATAAGGAGATCGCCTTGATGAACAAATTGCCCTTCTTTTACAAGAATTTTCTCAATGCGTCCTGTATTTTGCGCTTGGACCAGCTGAACGTAAGCGGTGGGAATAACACTTCCTTGCCCCCGTGCAACAATCTCTGTTTTTGCGATAAAGCTGCCGATCACAATAAAGAGAAATAAGGTGACCAAAACAGCAACAACCATATGAAGCGTTGGTGACAAAGGGCGCAAATAGGGAGCTTTATCTGCCATTTTTTGCCTCCAAATCAGTAAAGTTTAAGACGGTTGCATGCCGAGGAAAGAGGTCACTTTTGTGGGTAATAACAAGAACAATACGATCTTGTGAAAGTTTATATAAATGCTCAACAATTTGTGCACTGACAGCGTCATCCAATGCGGAAGTAGGTTCATCCAAAATAAGCAGGCTTGGGTTTATCAGAAAGAAACAAGCCAAAGCCAAGCGTTGGCGCTGACCACCTGATAAAAAACCACCTTGCTCTCCTACTTGAGTATTGAGTCCTAAAGGCAACTGAGCAATCAAATCATGGCAAGCACTAACATATAGTGCAGCGTCGATTTCATCTTTAGTGGCATCTGGTTTAGCAAGAAGCATATTCTCAAGAATAGTTCCGGAAAAAAGGCAAGGATTTTGAGGAAAATACGCGATTGTTTTACGCACGCTACGGACATCAAAATTCTGTAAAGGTTGGGCGTTAATCAATATCTTTCCGCTTGTTGGGGGGGAGAGTCCACAAAGGAGCTTCGCCAAGGTTGTTTTTCCGCACCCTGAAGGACCAAGTAACATAATTGGTTGCCCAGGTTGTAAACAGACATTAAGATGATTGATAATGGACTTATCTCCATAAGAAAAACAGAGATCGTTGGCTTCAAGATGAGGAGGAGCGCTGAGTTGAAGAGGCGGCTTTTCTTCTTCCCATTCTGAAGGGGAGTTAAGAATATCGCCCAAACGAAGACGAGAGATTTTCAAATGCTGCCATTCTTCCCATAGGGATGCAAGGCTTAAGATAGGACCAGAAACATTTCCAGCGAGGAGATGAAAGGCAATAAGTTGTCCTAGTGTAATCTGGTTTTGAAGAACTGCCTGAGCACCAAAAAAGATAATAAAAATAGTGAAAAGATCACCAAAAATATGGCTCATGGCTCCATTGAGAAGATGCAATTTACTGGTTGTAAGGCTTTGATCTAAACTACGGGCTAAAGTTTCTTGCATGCGTATTGTATGAGCTGGCTCCTTTACATGCGCTTTTATGGCTTCAAGATTGGTAAAACTTTCAATGAGGCGCGATTGATGGGCGGCTTGCAGAGTGAAAGCACGGCGTAATTGGCGGCGCAAGAAGGGACCGACTAGCGCTAAAGAACCCATTTGTAAAGGTAAAATGATAAGGACAATAAAGGTCAGTTTCGGACTAATGGAAAAGAGTGCCGCAAGATAAATTATTGCGAACAGAACATTTAGAACAGTTGTGGCGATGGTTCCTGTTAGAAACCCGCGAATTGTATCAACCTCTCCGATTCGCGTGAATAGTTCTCCCACTTGCCAAGTGCGTAAGACAGGCAAGGAAAGACTTAACAGATGGCTGTAAATGCGCCGCCCAAATTCTAATGTAAGCCGATTGGCTAAATAAGCGCCTAGGTAACCTGATAGAGTGCTAAGAGCCGTGCTAAACAGCATAATAGCAACCATCAAGACAACGATAGCATAGAGACTTTCAATACGTTGAAAAGGGAGAATACGGTCGATAATCGCTTGAAAAATAAAAGGATTCACCAAGCCGAGCAAACGTAAAACAACAGCAACGCAACTAAGTTCGATGACATAATAGATATATTTCTTTGTTGTTCTTGTAAACCAAGAGAACGATACTAGTTTTTCTTGTGAATGACTCATTTGAATTTATGATTTTGTTTAAGAGAAAGAGCGATGGATGTCGCATATTTAAACAGTATTGTAAATAGTATTATATACAAACAAAATGTATATTTTATTTATACAGTATTTTTATTGTTATTTATACAAATTATATTTGACATTTGCTAAAATGAACAATAATGAATTTTCCACTGTATCTTTGTGATACAGTTATTTTTAACAATAATTAAAGAGGTTTTATATGTTTCGTTCATTTGGTTCTAGTTTTTCTAATGGTTGGTCTCATGTTTCATCAATGAATTTTTCAAGCAGTGGATCACGACCTGGGTGTACTGTTGGAGATTATCTCTCTGCAGGATTTTCAATGGGACATAGGGGACATGATATGGGAGTGGTAATTGGTGGAGTTATGGGGGGGTAACTGGAGGACCAATAGGCGCTGCGGAAGGTTTATGGTTAGGAGGAAGAGTTGGCTCTGGAGTAGGATTTGCCACAGGTATAGGAAATACAGCCTATGGATGTTATCGCTAATATAAAAATCAGCAGATATTTCTAAAATGAACAAGCTTGTAGGCATAATTATGTGTCTACAAACTTGACAGGAAGATTTAGGTGCATAATTTTACAAAATTATATATTTAATTTGGATTTTTTTTATGAATGATCTTATTCGTATTATTGTAGAATTATTATTTTCTATAGGTGCTTTATTTATATTTTTCTATACATTGTTTTCATATTATAAATCTAAAGGTTATAGTAAAAAAGAAATTTGGAAAAAAATGTTGTTAAGCACATTTTTGTTCATTATATTTGTTATATTACTTTCTATAACAGTTTTTATTTGTATACGTTATTTATATGAAAAATGATTATTTATTATCTTTATATAATAATGTTTTTGATATTTTATTATTTTGGAATTTTATTAGTTAAATATATGGGAATTTTATAAAGATTGTTTATATATAAAATTATATTTAATTAAGTTAAGTTTATTATTTGAATTATACTCTATTGCTCTCTCTCTTAAATCATTCATAAAGTAGATGAAATTTCAGTCTGGATTTTTTGTTATGCATACTTTTACTAGCTCCTTAATGACAGCAATTGGATTTGGACTTTGCATGTTTTTTTACAATAGATTTAAAGGTAAGAACTGGAGTATAAAAAGGACAATATTAACAACAATTAGGTTTTTTATATTATATTATGCTGCAAATTTATTAATTGAATATATGGGAATTTTAAAATAATATAAAATCAAGTTGTTATATTATTTTAAAAATATAATTATAAGGTGTTATTTGTAGAGTTATTTATAAAAAATAAGTTATTATTTTTATATAATATTAAACTTTAAAAAATATTTACTGATTACAGTTAGACAGAGACTTTAATATTATTATCAATATTTCTGTTTTTTATTTCCTATTTTTTTAATCTTTTTCATTATTTCAAGCATGGGTTGTTTTGAGATTATTATCTTTTGTATAAGGATTATCAATTTATAGTTTTTGAAAAGTGATTGTTTGCTTATGTATCATGATTTATTGAAAAATAGGCAACTTTTATGAAATAAAATGCCTTATTTCTCTTAGATTGTTATTCATCGTCTTGTGAGAGAGGAAGTGAGGCGATTTCTGTATCAAGGGCATCCATAAAATCGATAATAAAAGCAGCATTCGTTCCCAAATCTCTTAGCAAATAACGAGAAGCAGAACGCATATCAACAAAAGTTGTATCCCCTTCATTGGTTAAGCGTATCACAATGTCTGAAATAAAACCAAGGTAAAAAGTTTTTGCCATTGTTTCAATATAAAGCGCATTTTCTTCACCTTTAAACTCTCGTTGAGCCACAACAGGCCAATCATAGGCTGCTAAAACATTAAGAACAGATTCGCGAATACGGTCAGGTGAGCCATCATAACGGCGCCCCGATATTTCTGGCCATTGTGACATCTGTATTGCTGCTTGTTCAGTCAAAACACTTTTGAGTGGTAAAGCATCGCTGGGACGTATTGTGCGAAAAAAAGCCGGTGGTCTTTGTGTATCGGTAGAAACGTCGTAAAGAGCCGGTAAGGTAAACCAAAGTCCAAAAAAGAGCATCAATGGTGTGGCTGTTATCAACGAATAAATGATCCCTTTTAAAGCTTTCATTCCCCCTAGAGCACCATAGACCCACAAACTATGAAGTGCTTTAATAGCCAGAAAAAGAGAAATAATTACACAGCCAGTAGAGATTCCGATCAAAATTATGAAGTCAGTTACGTTAATGACGGAAAAACGTTGTAAAATGACTGAAAATAATAAAATAAAGAACGACAATCCACCAAATCGAGGGGACCATACTGCTGCTCTTGAAACGAACCGAACATATCTCTTCTTCATGAAGTTTTTCCCCTCGATTGTAAACTATAAGCCAAGTTTTTTCAGAGTGCTATCTTACAAAAAGCTTCTGCTCATAAACCAAAAATAAAGCACTTATTTTTGAGGTCAAGGATGCGTAATGTCTTATAAGTTTCCAGCGGTTATTTTAGCACTTCATTGAAAGTGATCAGTATTTCTTCTATAATTTATCATGTCATTGATGCGAATTTTATGGGAATGTTTGTAAATAAAAAGAAATAAACTCAAATAACAAGTTCTACGGTTGTTAGCAGCATATATTTTTAGAACTTTACTCTTGATTTTTCTCTTCTAATGGCGGGGAGTTTTTTCTGTCAGATAATGCGTCTCAAATAGGATATGATGATGTGCAATAGAGATTTCATTCTACCTCAATAAAAAATTTAGGGATCTACAATCAGATAAATCTGAATTCGAATATTTGATTAATAGAGAAAAAAGATAACCATTTTGATAGGCTTTATGTATTTTGTACAGAAAGTAAGGTATTGTACAAATGAGAGGTTAGTCCGTTTTTATTCATAAAATATGCGACAGGTCGCAGATGAAAGAAAAGCTTCACTTTCTTTTTTTGCAAGGGAAGAAGGGACAAAAATACGTAAAATAACAAACCCTTCATTCAAATTTTTAGCAACCAAAACTGAATTGGCATTTTTTTTAGGTTTTGATTTTTTGAGTTCTATGATTTGTATTGGTTTTCCAATAATAAGATCGAGTGTCGCATCAGGGGCTGTTCGGTCATTAAGGCTATAGAAAATAATTCCGTTGTGTGTGTAGGCTGCTAGTGACCAAAATTGTCGTGTTTTCAAAGCTTTTAAATGAACAGGTCCATTTTCAAGATTAAATCTGCAGGCTTTAAGAAGAAAGAGTGGATCAGCAGATTGTTGAATAGGATTATCGGGAGTAAAAGCAACAAATTGATAAGGGGCTCCGGATTTTTTAAGTGTTGTCCATATATTATCTTGTGCCCAATAGGGGATCAGAAAGAGAACGCAAATATGAACAATAATAGCGCCAATGATTGCAAGAAGTGCGATATAAATAAATCTAGTCACAATTTATTTGTCCTGATGGGATTTGTTCTATTGATGGCATTGTGAGCTTTTGTAATGCCGTTGCAGAGATGATTGAGGTATCATATAAAGTAAGAATAAGCCCGAATTCTTTTTGACTAACTGTTGCAAGCCAATTGCCTGTTTGCGGTGTGGGTGAAATATTAATGCGCAATGAGCCATCATGCTCATAAATAATAGCGTTTGTATGGAGTTCAAAAGGTATTTCTTTGGATGAAGTATAGGGTTTAAGGGATTTGTCAGCTGTATAAAGGGTAAAAAGACGGGTTTCAGGGATGGTGCCTTTGAGCAAATAATGACAGTGATGATGAAGTGGACGCCCTTGGTTATCTTGCCAAATCTGGAATTGAATACCTTCAGTTCGTCCGAGTGAAACAATGCCTCGTTTAGCGGTGTGGGCGCGGGTATAAGGATCCATATTAGCGGTTCCCACCTGTGGATAAGCACTCCATTTTCCAATTCTAAAGAGTCCAAAATGATGAAAGGAATTGAGTACATAATTGACACTCAGTGTTCCACATAAAATGGAAAAAGCGAAGATAAAAAAGAAAATGGTGATATTAAAAAACATCAGTGAATATCTTGAATTCAAAATGTTGAATCTCCAGTTGTTTTCATTTTCAAAGAAATTGCAGATGGTTTTTTCAGATCTTTGTTAATCAATCGCACGATATTTAATGTTTCAGGAGAAAGCGTAGAGGGTATTGGAGGAGGAACTTCAGAATCTGCATGAGCGGAAAGTACTGGGGGCTGATAAGGAAGAAGAGAATCTTTAACACCATAGAGCTGTTTGAGCATGATATTTTGATGTGCAGCAAGCATGATGCTATGCCATATCATGGCAGGAACGCCCCCCCCAAAAGCACGATTCATCGGTGAAAAGTTATCATTTCCCATCCATACCGCTCCTGTATAATTGCCTGTAAAGCCAACAAACCAAGCATCACGATAAGATTGTGATGTTCCAGTTTTCCCAGCGACGAGAGTCATGGGCAACGCAGCACGCTTACCAGATCCTCGTGTTGTGACACCCACCATCATTTGATTCATATAAGCTGCTGATTGTTCACTCAGAACTCGGTGTAGTTTTTTTCCGTTATGTTCGAAATCCCACACAACACGACCATCAATTGTTTTGATTTGCGTAAACCCATGACGATTACCCGCTATTCCTCCATTGGCAAAGACATTAAAGCCAGTTGCTTGATCCATGGGGGTCATGTTGGAAGTACCAAGAACCATTGTTTTGTGTGATAAAATATGCGCGTTAATCCCCATATTCTTTATGAGATCTATGATGGGTTGGGTATCACGGTTAAGATATTGATAGGTGAGATACACAGGGACTGTATTAATAGAAAAAGCTAAAGCTGTTGCTAAATCAATTTTTCCCAAATAACGACCAGAATTATTTTTTGGTGTCCAACCTCCCCAATTGATAGGAGCATCTAAAACGATTGTCGAGGGAGACAGTCCGTGTTCCAGTGCGGTTGCGTAAACATAAGGTTTGAATGAAGAACCAGTTTGCCGTCCGCCTTGTGTTGCTCTGTTAAATTGGCTCTTTTTATAATCTTGTCCTCCAACAATTGCGCATACGGCACCGTTATTATCGAGTATAACGGTGGCAGCTTGGGTTACGCGATATTGTTGACCATATTGATGTAAATGATATGCGATTGATTCTTCTGCTGCTTTTTGAATATTCGGATCAAGGGTCGTTTGAATAATGAAACTATGGCTTGGAAGTTGATTACGCATTTTTTTGACTTCCTCGAATGCCCAATCAAGAAAATAATCTGGCTGATTATTTTCTCTTTGGGGAAGTGCCTTAGCAGGGTGGCGATGCGCATTGATAATTTGGCTCTTCGTCATAAAGCCACTATTAACAAGATTAGAAAGGACGATATTGGCACGTGTTTGAGCTGCAAAGAGATGACTATGAGGAGCATATTTTGTTGGAGCTTTAAAGAGTCCTGCTAACATAGCAGATTCACTTAAAGAGACATGACGTATGTTTTTTCCAAAATAAAATTTTGCCGCTGCGGCAATACCAAAATTGTTTCCTCCCATATAGGCTCGGTCAAGGTAAAGTTGTAAAATCTGCTTTTTGCTAAAATTTGCTTCTAGCCAAAGAGCAAGATAAGCTTCTTTGATTTTACGTGTTATGGTTCTTTCGTTTGTTAAAAATAAATTTTTAGCCAATTGTTGTGTGAGAGTTGAACCACCTTGCACCACACCTTTAGCTTGCATATTTTGTGAAATTGCCCGTGTAAGTCCTTGAAAATCAATGCCCCAATGATCAAAAAAACGACGGTCTTCTGTAGCGAGAACCGCTTTAATAACAGTGTCAGGCATTTCTTCAACGGGGACAGAGATTGCCGGCAGTGCACCACGGTGCCCAATGGAATTTCCATAGCGATCTAGAAAAAGAATGGAAAAGTTTTTAGGAGAAGACCAATCTGTTTTGGTCAGTTCAAAAACAGAAATGCCCAAAATAGTGAAAAGAGTAAATCCCAACAACCCTAATGTCAGTATTTCATCGAGAACTTCAACGATAAAACGTTTCCATCCTTGAAGATGAAAATTTTGTGAGACGATTTTTGCCTTTTTCCAGAAAAAACTGTTAGCAGAACGAATGTGATAAAGCGCTGTGTCTAATCGTGCGTCTAATTCAATGAGAGCAGGACTATGAAATGGCTTACGGTGTTGCCCTTTCTTTTTTTTTAAAAAATCAAACATTTAAAGAGAGCCTATGGCAAAGCAATACAACCAAACAAATCTACAATAATTATATGGAGTAGAAGTATTTTTTTTCTATAGTTCTAACAGAGAAAGAATTTGTTTTAGAATTATGCATTTTTTGTAAAATAGTATATTAATATTTTATTATTTTATTGAATAAATTTTATTCTCATTATTAAAAATATTTTTTTGATTTTTTAAAAATTTGGAGTAATGTTAATATGTTCTTCTGTAAGATAGAGGATAAATTGTTTTCATTTGTGATTTTTTAATCGACTAAAAAAAACCATTATTTCTTTTATCCTTTATCAAGGAAGAGAAGAGATGGGTTATTGAAATATTTATGATGAAAAAAAAATTCTTGTTCGTAATAATAGCAGCTTTTTTAGGAGCAGATTCTGTTCTAGCTTCTGGGTGTGCTGAAGTAGGTAAGAAGGCTGCCGCACAAGAGAGCGGGGTTCTCGTCCGTTCAAAACCGGTTGTTCAGGATGGAAAGGACATGTGTGCAATTGTAGTTGTTGTACCAGCCCGTAATGGTGAAAAGTTACGTCGTGTTGAGTTTTTTGTTCCTGCTGATTAGTCTTTAGCAGATGGTGTTGTGATGCGTATCTTAATCGTTGAAGATGATCGGAATCTTCACCATCAATTAGCAGAAGCTGTAAGACGTGCAGGATATGTTTCCGATAGTGCTTTCGATGGTGAAGAGGCTTATTTTTTAGGGAGCACAGAGTCTTACGACGCGGTGATACTTGATATAGGTTTACCGCAGATTGATGGTATTAGTGTTGTTGAAAAGTGGCGTCAAGAAGGGCTCTCCATGCCTGTTTTAATGCTAACGGCGCGAGACCGTTGGTCTGATAAGGTGCGCGGTATTGATGCTGGAGCTGACGATTATGTTGTGAAGCCATTTCATTTGGAGGAGGTGATGGCGCGCTTGCGAGCATTAATTCGTCGCACTACGGGACATGCGACAAGTGCATTATGTTGCGGAAATGTTTTGTTGGATACAAAGACGTCTCGTGTTTTTGTGGATGGTCAATTGATTAAACTAACATCTTATGAATTCAGACTGCTTTCGTATCTCATGCATCATTGTGACAGGGTCATTTCAAGAACAGAGCTTACTGAACATCTTTATGATCAGGATTTTGATAAGGATTCGAATACGGTGGAAGTCTTTGTAGGTCGGTTACGGAAAAAGCTTGGAGTGAATTTGATTGAAACTATTCGAGGAATGGGATATCGCGTGAGAACGCGAGGTGATTAATGAATGTTTTTGAAGAGAATAATTGGTATAGGAGGTTCTTTTTTGTAATTACTCGATCTCTCAGTTTACGTGTTATGATCTTATCAACATTATGGGTTGTTATTTCTCTTTTATCGATTTCTGCAGTAAGTATTTTATTTTATAAGCGTTCGACTGAACAAAGCCTAGAGCGTATCCTTTCTGCTCAACTCTACAGTCTTATTGCAACAGTGACGGTGTCATCGGAAGGTACTTTGATAGGAGGGGCTGGGATTGATGATATTCGTTATTCTGATCCAACAACAGGATGGTATTGGGAAGTTGTTGCGATATCCCATAATTTAAAAGGAAGATTGACATCTCCCTCATTGGGAACAGGCGAGATATTTACACCAAGTGATGTTGATATACCTTTTGACAATAAATTCTTTCGCTCTTATCGGATAACGGGGAACAATGGTCAAAAGCTACAAGTGATTGAGAGTGATGTTGTTCTTGATAATAAAAATCATATTGCACGTTTTCGGCTTGTTGGGAATATCGATGAAGCTCATGCCCAGGTAAAGGAATTTAAGCGAACTTTGCAAATTTTTCTTTGGAGTTTCGGTATCGGGAGTGTTCTTATTAATATTGCTATTATTTTCTTTAGTTTTCAACCGTTGAAGCTTATTCGATATGCATTGAATGATATTCGCGAAGGAAGAGTTCATTATGTGAATACGGATTTAGTAAGCGAAGTGATGCCGCTTGTACAAGAGATGAATGCTCTCATTAATAATAATCAGCGTATTATCGAGCGATTTCGCACACAGGTTGGTAATCTCGCGCATTCATTGAAGACGCCTCTATCCGTGATTATGAATGAGACAGATAAGATGCGCGGAGAAAAGGCTAGTTTGTTGAGAGAGCAAACGCAAATAATGCAAGCTCAAATCAATCATTATCTTCAGCGTGCGCGGATTGCAGCACAATGCGATAGTGTTGTCTATCATACGTCTGTTCGCAGTGTGCTTGAACGCTTGGTGCGGGTTATGAAAAAGCTTAATCCTGAAAAACAAATTCAATTTATTATGGATGTTGATGATATTGTTTTTTCTGGAGAGAAGGAAGATTTAGAAGAAATTATAGGGAATTTGATTGAAAATGCTACTCAGTGGTCTCGCGCAAAGGTTTTGATCTCTTGTTGTTTAGAAGAAAATGCTGAAGAAACAGAATATTTTAGTATCTTTGTAGAAGATGATGGTCCTGGTTTAACAGAAGACAAAATTGATGAAGCATTAAAAAGGGGGCGGCGGTTTAATGAAAGTAAACTAGGGTCAGGCTTAGGGTTAGCAATTGTTTCAGATATGGTCAGTGAATATGGTGGGAATCTCTTTTTATCCCGTTCTGATTTGGGTGGGTTATATGCAAAAGTTTTATTACCTAAGATGGGAGAATAACATATTTTCTCCTTAAGCAAGAAATGTCTATAAAGTTTGTAAAGCAGTATTTTCAGATAATACATCAAAGAGTAGGGAAACATTGTTTTTAGTTTCTTTGTTTAATTGATATATATATATAATAGATTTTATAATATTCTCCATGAAAAAATGAATTTTTATTAATTCACATCACTTTTCTCATGAAGAGGATAAAATGTAAGCGAGTTATTCTCTGTTCGTATTGGAAAAAAACGATATGCTCTTATTGATTTTTGCAGCATTTTTTCTGATTTTTCTGGCAAGTGTTCTTTTTCTTTCACTACGTTTTGATGATGAGATAAAAAAAGAATGGAAAGTTCAAACCGTGGATGGTTATAGAAGCCATAAGCGTATGATTGAGTTTAACAAGCTTTATATGCATTATAAAAAAAGAAATATTCTTAAGGCTTTAAGTATCTTGTTTGTTCTCCTTATGACATGGAATATTTATGGGCTGACAGGCAATCCAGAAGTGAAAAGTTATTTTTTTAGCGAATTAATGGATAAGGATCCTCAAACTCTTAGTAAGCAAGAAAAGCTTATTCGTTTACAAGTGCTTTTTTTCCGTGCACCTCATGATGGCAAGCTAGCAGATGCGTTAGCGGTAGGGTATCTCGAAGAAAGCCTTTTTCAAGAAGCAGTGAATACTTATTTAGATGCACTTCGTTTGAATGGAGAAACAGCTCCAAGGCTTGTAGGATACGGTTTAGCATTGGTTGGTTATGAAGGGGGAGTGATAACGCAAGAAGCGCAAAATGCTTTTCAAAAAGCAGCAGATTTAGCGCCAACAGATTTTTATCCACGTTTATTGTTAGCCGATGCATTGCATCAAGCAGGAAAAACTGCACAGGCAGTGCAATTTTTACAAAGCTTTCTTGATACAATGCCTGAAAATTTTTCAGGACAATCACGTGTTAAAAAAATGATGATTCAGTTACGTGATTTATCGAGTAAGCATACAAAGAAAAGAAATCTTGCACCTATGTAGAAGATGTGCAAAGCTCTTAAAAAATAAAATATTGATACTTAATTATAACGTATTTAAAATTTTTTCGCAGAGTGTCTATGAACAATCAATCTTTAAAAAGTTCTACTTCGTTGAAGGTTATTTTAGAGCAGCGAAAAAAAAAGCGCTTACTGATCATATTATTATGTTGTTTGGTTATGACAATTGCAGCAAGTCTCATAGTGTACGCAATGCGTCATGCGGTCAGTTTTTTTAGAATGCCCTCTGAAATTACAAGAGAAGATATTTTAACGGAGCGCCCTTTGCGTTTGGGTGGCTTTGTTGAAAAGGGAACTGTTCAATATGTTGGAGAGAGAGGCGTTGTTTTTTTTGTAACGGATAACAAAAAACATGAAAAAGTAGTTTTCAATGGTGCCTTACCGGATCTTTTTCGTGAAGGTCAGGGGGTGATCGTAGAAGGGCATTTCGATAAACAGGGCTTTTTTATAGGGATGCGTATTTTAGCAAAACATGATGAAACTTATATGCCTAAAGAAACAGCTGATCGTTTGAAAAAACATTACATTATGGAGAAATAATTCGATTGTGCTTGTCGAACTGGGTCATATTTTTTTAGCTGCAGCATTTTCAGTAAGCTTATTAGGGGCATTTTTACCTGCTTTAGGTTTTTGGTGGAGAGAGCGTTTGTTAATGCAAACAGTTGTTCCTCTAACATATATTACTTTTACATTACTGCTTTTATCTTTTTTAGTGATAATTTATGCTTATGTCGTATCTGATTTTTCTGTTTTGAACGTTGTTGAGAATTCTCATTCAGAAAAACCGATGCTCTATAAAATTACAGGTGTTTGGGGCAACCACGAAGGCTCTATGTTGTTATGGGTTTTAAGTCTTGCTTTTTTTAGCGCATTGATGGCTTTTTTTAGCCAACATTTGCCAGAAGATTTTAAGACGCTTGTTTTAATTTGCCAAAGTTGGATTACAACTGCTTTTCTTTTATTTATTCTTTTTGTATCCAATCCATTTTTACGCGTAAATCCACCAGCATTGCAGGGAAATGGTCTCAATCCTCTTTTACAAGATATCGCATTAGCAATTCATCCACCGCTACTTTATTTAGGTTATGTCGGTTTTTCACTTTGTTTTTCTTTTGCCGTTGCGGCATTGATTATGGGACATGTTGATAGAATTTGGGCGCGTGGGATTCGTCCGTGGCTTTTACTTGCTTGGTGTTTTTTGACATTGGGTATTATGGTTGGCTCTTATTGGGCTTATTATGAGCTAGGATGGGGGGGGTATTGGTTTTGGGATCCTGTTGAAAATGTTTCGTTTATGCCGTGGCTTTCAGGAACGGCTCTTTTACATTCTGCTCTTGTTCTCGAAAAACGAGAAATATTGAAAAGTTGGACTCTGTTTTTAGCGCTGCTTACTTTTTCCCTTTCTCTGATGGGAACTTTTCTTGTGCGTTCTGGGCTTTTAGTTTCTGTTCATAGTTTTGCTGTTGATCCAGCACGCGGGCAAGCAATTCTTGCTCTTTTATTTTTTTTTACGGGAGCTGCTTTTCTTCTTTTTGCTTTGCGTACCCCTATTTTAAAAACAGAAAGATTTTTTCAACCAATTTCACGTGAAGGGTTTATTGTTTTAAATAACTTGTTACTGACAACAATAACAGCAACAGTATTGATTGGTACGCTTTATCCTTATTTTATTGAGATATTAACAGGGCAAAAAATTTCTGTAGGGGCTGCTTTTTTTAATCTTACCTGTGGACCGCTAATGGTTTTGCTGTTGTTGTTTGTTCCATTTGGGACAATGATGGCATGGAAACGCGGTGATTTTCTTGCAGTTTTTGAACGCTTGTGGTTTGTTTTTGTATTGGTTGGTATCGTCTGTTTTATAATATTCTATGCGACATCTGTGCGTGATATTTTTGCAGTTTTAGGGATTGGGCTTTCAGCGTTTGTTTTTTTAGGCAGTTTAGCGGATCTATGGGGAAAGAGTGGATATGGCAAGAGAGCTTTTTCAGTACGCGTTAAGAGATTTCTTGGATTGCCATGGTCTACTTTTGGTGCAGCAATAGCACATATGGGATTAGGCGTTACATTATTTGGTATTGTTTGCGTGGCAAGTTTTGGGCAAGAACGTATTTTAATCATGAACGTAGGGGATAGGGTGACGATAGCGGATAAAACGCTTCATTTTGATGCAGTGCATGATGGTGTTGGTTCGAATTATTCGACAATGGAATTTTATTTTAAAATATATGAAAATAAAAACATTGTGGGTCATGTAACAGCCTCAAAGCGATTTTATTCAAGCCAAAATACATCAACAACAGAAGTTGGTCTTAAAAATCATGGCTTATCACAGCTATATATTGTACCGGGACATATTGATAATCGGGGTCTCGTTGTGCACGTATGGTGGAAGCCTTATGTAATATGTATTTGGTTAGGGGCATTCATGATGGCTATGGGGGGATGTCTTTCTCTTTTGGGGTATTGGTTTCGCATTGGCATGTACAATAGGGTAGTGCTTGCTTTAAATTTTTGGAAAAGACATTGAGATGAAAAAAATTCTTTGGATTGTATTTTTTTTAATTGCAACGTTTCCTTTTCGATTAGCAATAGCAGTAGAGCCGGATGAGATTTTAAAGAATAAGATTCTTGAAGCGCGAGCACGCCATATTTCATCGCATTTACGTTGTCCTGTTTGTCAAAATCAATCAATTGATGATTCAGATTCTGCTTTAGCACGTGATTTACGGCTTTTAATTCGGGAAAGGCTAAAAATGGGCTATAGTAATCAGCAAGTCACTGACTTTCTTGTTGAGCGATATGGTGAATTTATTCTCTTGAAACCACCATTGAATAAGATAACTTGGTTTTTATGGTTCTCGCCTTTGATCATTATTATCATTGGCGTAAGTATCATATTTTTCCACTTCAAACGAAATAATCATGAGTTATGTGAATGAAAAAGAACAGTCAAAAATGTCATTGCATTAAAAAAAATGTTACATAAAAGAAAAAAATCAGATCATCTGCAATGAGCAGACAATCTTATTGTAATTATATTAGGGAATACTGAAACCTTACAAAACTTTAATAATTTAGACAGAAAACGGTAAGGTCTGGTATTTTATAAGTGATCGGAATTGAAATAAAGGTATGATTGAATAGGAGCATAGAATAAATGGTTAAAAAGGCTTTCTTTAAAACATTTGTCGCAGTGAGTTTTTCTGCGATATTGGAAAGTGCACTGTTTTTTAGTGGATGTACATCAAGCTTGTGGATGACAAAGGCTCATGCAAGTTCTGTATTTACTTCGTTAATGCAACAACAGGGATTTGCCGATATTGTTGCTCAAGTGAAACCAGCCGTTGTAGCAGTACAAGTAAAGAGCAATAAAAAGAAAGAAGATAGGTTCTTTAGCAACTTTTTTAGTGGTCCAGGACTTGATCAATTACCAGATCAGCATCCTTTAAAAAGATTTTTTAAAGAGTTTTATGATTTTGATAAACCTAAAAATAAATTTCCGCACCAATCGCAGAGACTCCGTCCTGTTGCTTTTGGATCGGGTTTTTTTATTTCGTCTGATGGTTACATTGTGACCAATGATCATGTGATTTCTGACGGAACAAGTTATACTGTTGTTCTTGATGATGGTACAGAATTGAACGCAAAGCTCATTGGGAAAGACCCCAAAACCGACCTTGCCGTATTAAAAGTGAATGATAAAAGAAAATTTTCTTATGTTGATTTTGGTGATGATTCAAAGCTTCGTGTTGGGGATTGGGTTGTTGCCATTGGGAATCCATTTGGTCTTGGTGGAACTGTGACAGCAGGTATTGTTTCTGCACGTGGACGTGATATTGGCACTGGTGTGTACGATGATTTTATTCAGATTGATGCTGCTGTTAATAGAGGAAACTCTGGTGGTCCAACGTTTGATCTTAATGGAAAGGTTGTTGGGGTTAATACAGCAATTTTTTCTCCTTCTGGAGGAAATGTTGGGATTGCTTTTGCTATTCCAGCAGCGACTGTAAAACAGGTTGTACAACAACTTATTGAAAAAGGTTCAGTTCAACGTGGTTGGTTAGGTGTTCAGATTCAGCCGGTAACAAAGGAGATTTCCGATTCAATAGGATTGAAAGAAGCCAAAGGTGCTTTGGTTACTGATCCGTTAAAAGGACCGGCAGAAAAGGCTGGTATTAAAGCGGGTGATGTAATTATTTCAGTGAATAATGAAAAAGTTGCTGATGCGCGTGAGCTGGCGAAACGTATTGCAAATATTAAACCAGGAGAAATGGTAACCATAGGGATTTGGAGATCAGGTAAGGAGGAGAGTATAAAGGTTAAACTCGCTTCAATGTCTGAAGATGAAAGTAAGAAAGAGACTTCAAAATATTCAAATGGACAGAGTGATTTAGATGAAACATTGGAAGATTATGGTTTGATTGTTATGCCTTCTGATGATGGTGTAGGGGTTGTCGTAACGGATGTCGATACCGATTCAGATGCTGCAGATAAAGGGATACGCCCTGGTGATATCATTGTGACAGTAAATAATAAACCAGTTAAACGAGTCTCTGATATTATTAACACAATCAAAAATGCTCAGCAGTTAGGACGAAAGGCTATACTCTTACAAGTGCGAACAAATGATCAAAATCGTTTTGTTGCTCTTCCAATTTTCAAAAAATAAAGCTTTAGTTGTAGGACAAATATTTATTAAACATTTGTCCTACAACATAATAAAATAATGGAGATACGTTTTATGAAGATACTCGTTATTGAAGATGATCATGAGACGGGGCATTATCTCGAAAAAGCATTTTTGGAAGTAGGGCATTCTGTTGATGTTGCTTATGATGGAGATACGGGATACGCTTTAGCAACCACGGAAAATTATGACGTTATGGTTGTTGACCGAATGCTTTTGCATCGTGATGGTCTTTCTATTATTGCTGAATTGCGCGCTAAAGGCAATGAAACACCGGTTCTTATTCTGTCTGCTTTAGGGCAAGTTAATGATCGTGTAACGGGGCTGCGTGCAGGGGGAGATGATTATTTGACAAAGCCTTATGCTTTTTCTGAACTTCTTGCGCGTGTTGAAGTTTTACAACGGCGGAAAAATCCTAAAGAAGCAGAAACTGTTTACTGTGTAGGTAATCTTGAGCTTGATCGGTTAGCACATACGGTAAAACGAGGTGATAGAAACATTCTATTGCAACCACGAGAGTTTCGTTTACTTGAATATTTGATGCGTTATGCGGGGCAGGTTGTTACACGCACTATGCTTTTGGAAAACGTTTGGAATTACCATTTTGATCCACAAACGAATGTCATTGATGTCCATATCTCTCGTTTGAGAGCCAAAATTGAAAAAGATTTTGATGTTCCCCTTCTCCATACAGTGCGTGGAGCTGGATATATGCTGAAAGTACCAGATAACAAAGCATGAATCGTTTGATTAATATAATGCGCACGACGGCGCTAAGGCTTTCAGCACTTTACATTTTATTGTTTGGATTGGTGGCAACAGGACTTTCTATTTATATGACGGCATTTTCTGCTTCATTGTTAACAGAGCAAACTGAACAGGCTTTACATGAAGAATTAAAGTATATTGAAAATGCTTATAATTATGGGGGATTATCCTTATTAATGCGCACTATTGATTATCGTTCAAGACAACCAGGAGCATTTCTTTATCTTGTTACAGATTCTATGGGGCGTATTTTAGCAGGAAATGTAGCACGTATTGAATTAGGTCTTTTGAATCAGAGTGGTTTTATTTCTACCTCTTTTTTGTATTCCCGTTTTGGAGAACATGGCAAAACAAGTGAACATCGCGCTTTGGCGGTTATTGTTGATTTACCTAATGCTATGAAGATTCTTATAGGACGTGATTTGGATGAGCCAGAACGTTTTGCTGTTGTTATTCGCAAAGCTGTGATCATTGCACTTGCTGCAATGGTTGGAGGCGCTTTACTCATATGGTTTTTTGTTGGCAGGAGAGCTTTACAAAGGATTGATCATGTAACGGCTGCATCACAGCGCTTGATGGATGGTGATTTCAGTGGGCGTTTACCTGTTTCTGGAGTAGGGGATGAGTTTGATCGATTGTCAACCAATCTTAATGTTATGTTAGACCGCATTGAAGAATTAAATATTGGTTTACGTCAAGTATCAGATAATATTGCTCATGATCTGAAAACGCCGTTAACGCGTCTTAGAAATCGCGCTGAAGAAGCGCTTTCAGGAAATAAGACAAAGCTTGAATATCGTCAGGTCCTTGATAGGGTTATTGCAGAATCAGATCAACTTATTTGTACGTTCAATGCGATTTTAATGATTTCACGTATTGAGGCCAGCAGTGCAATTGAACATCTTGAAATGATTAATATGAAACTGATCCTTGAGGATGCTGTTGAGCTTTACGAACCTTTTGCTGAAGAGTCAGGTGTTTTACTTCAGTTGGGAGATATATTTGATAAAGAGCTAAAATTGAATCGTGAGCTTGTTGCGCAATCAATTTTTAATCTTATAGATAATGCAATTAAATATGCGCCTAAAGGTGGAAGGCAAGCGAAGGTTTGCTTATCAATGGAATATCGTGATGAACATTTATTAGTTGTTGTGAGCGATAATGGACCAGGAATAGCAGAGGATAAACGTGAAAAAGTGACAGAGCGATTTGTTCGTCTTGAAGAAAGCCGCACACAACCTGGGTTTGGGATTGGTTTAAGTATAGCAAAAGCGGTTATGAAGCTTCACGGGGGTGAATTGTTACTTGAAAATGCAAATCCAGGGCTTAGGGCTGTTTTGTTATTTCCTTAAAGATATTTTTCTTCACTTTCATACGTAACAACTATTTTAAAAGTATAAAGCAATAGAAAGGAAAGCAAAATGCTTTTCAAGGGAGCACAGATGAAACAAGCTTTTTTAAAAACACAGCTTCTCCCTTTATGTCCTCTCGATAAAAGTGGTTCCCAATGGTTAAAAGACATGGAAGAACAAGCAAGGAAAGAAGGTTTAGAATCGCTTGTTTCCATCATTTCAGAGAGTGGAACGCAGATTGATTTTATCAGTTCGGTTATGACCTTATCTCCTTTTTTGCGTGAGGTTTTAATTGCCAACCCATCATATCTTAGTGCTTTATTAAATGTTGATATAGAAACAAGGCTGAGCGAAATTATAGATGATATTACAGCTATTGATAAGGATGAAGCTATAAATGAAACTTCATTGATGGCTGCTTTAAGGCGCAAAAAACGAGAAGCGCATGTTCTTATTGCTTTAGCTGATTTGGGTGGTGTTTTTACTTACGAAGTTTCATGTGCTTGGTTGACACGTTTGGGCGAAGCAGCATTAAGTGTAGCACTACGTTTTCTATTAAGAGAAGCGCATGATCATGGTAAGATCAATTTATTAAGCCGTGAGAATCCAGAAAAAGACTGTGGTTTAATTATTTTAGGGATGGGAAAGTTAGGAGCAGGGGAACTTAATTATTCTTCTGATATTGATCTTATTGTTTTCATTGATGAAACATCACCTCATATTGGTAATCTTTCTGAAAGTGTTGACGTATTTTCTAAAATGGTACGCCGATTAATCCGTATCATTCAAGAACGCACTGCGGAAGGATATGTTTTTCGTCTTGATTTTCGTCTTCGTCCAGATCCAGGTTCAACCCCTTTGGCCTTACCAGTAAGGACTGCATTGCGTTATTACGAAGGGCGTGGGCAAAATTGGGAACGAGCAGCCATGATTAAAGCACGTCCAGTTGCTGGTGATAAGAGGGCAGGTTTTAACTTTCTCAAAGAGCTTTTTCCCTATGTGTGGCGGAAATATTTAGATTATGCTGCTATTGCTGATATTCATTCGATCAAACGTCAAATTCATGCGCATAAAAATTACGGTCAAATTGCAGCTTATGGGCATAATATAAAGTTAGGTCGTGGTGGTATTCGTGAGATTGAGTTTTTTGTTCAGACACAGCAGCTCATTGCTGGTGGACGTTTTCCTCAATTACGTGGACGTCAGACAGTTGCAATGTTAGCAGAACTTCACACGCTTGGTTGGATCAGTGAGAAAACGAGAAATAGCCTTATAAAAAGTTATGCTTTTCTTCGAAATGTGGAACATCGTATTCAAATGCTTTTCGATGAACAAACACATCTTCTTCCAAATGATACTGCTCAATTCACGAGTGTTGCCTATTTAATGGGTTATCAAGACAGGAGCAGTTTTATCCGTGATTTATTAAAAACACTTCAGATTGTTGAAAAACATTATGCTGCACTGTTTGAGAATGAGAAAGAACTTGGTTTAGAAATTGGTAATTTAGTTTTTACCGGTGAAGAAGATGATCCGGAGACATTAATAACGTTAAGCCGTTTAGGCTTCGAAAGAGCAAGTGATATTTGTCGTATTATGCGCACGCTCCATTTTGGTCGTTATAAAGCAACGCAATCAGCCGAAGCACGCGAGAGATTAACGGAATTAACACCAGCTCTTTTGAAAGCTTTTGGTGGGACAAAACGAGCTGATGAGGCGATGTTGCGTTTTGATGGTTTTTTACAGGGCTTACCTTCAGGAATTCAGCTTTTTAGTCTTTTGCAGTCTAATCCTTCTCTTTTGGATATGCTTGTCCTTATTATGGGGGCTGCTCCACGTCTTGCAGAAATTATTGCACGCAGGTCCCATGTTTTTGATGGAATGTTAGATCCGAATATTCTTTCAGAATTACCGACCAAAACGTACTTAGAAAAACGGCTTGAATATTTTCTTGAAAATGTTCTTTCTTATGAGGAAATTCTTGATCATTTAAGGATTTTTGCAGATGAACAACGTTTTTTGATTGGTATTCGAATTTTAAACGGTACAATTACAGGAGAAAGAGCGGGTTTTGCTTTTACTGCGCTTGCTGATCTTATGATTACAAAAACATTTGCTACCGTTCAAGAGGAATTTTCTCGTCTTCATGGTCGTATTAAAGGAGGGCGTGTTGGCATATTGGGTATGGGGAAGCTTGGAAGTCGCGAATTAACAGCAGATTCCGATGTTGACCTCGTTTTGCTTTATGAACACGATGATGATGCAGAAATATCTGATGGAGAAAAGCCTCTTTATATCTCTCAATATTATACGCGTTTAGCACAGCGCCTCGTTTCTGCTTTATCCACTCTTACAAGCCAAGGTATTCTTTATGTCGTTGATTTAAGGTTACGGCCATTAGGCAATAAAGGACCTATTGCTGTTTCTTTTCCATTTTTTAAAAAGTATTATCGCCAAGAAGCATGGATATGGGAATATCTTGCTTTAACAAGGGCTCGAGGCATTGCAGGAGACCCTGATTTTTTACAAAAGCTAGAAAATGAAGTGTGTGCAATTATTGCTATTTCTCGTGATAAGAAGGAAGTTGCAAAAGAAGTATGTGAAATGCGTGCCTTGATTGCAAAAGAAAAGCCGCCAAAAAATCAATGGGATTTAAAAACGATGTCTGGTGGCATTATGGATTTGGAGTTTATTGCTCAATTTTCTCTTATTACGCATGTCATTGAGTTTCAAATTGGAGCGACGACAGCGGATATTTTAGATCACTTACCAAACAGTTTTCTTAATCAGTCATGTATTGCTGATTTACATTATGCCTATCGTCTTTATACAAATTTGAGTCAAATTATACGGCTTTGTTTAAATGATTCTCTTGATCCCAATGACATGCCACCTGGATTAAGTGACCTTTTGTTGAATAGTGTTGGGGAACCTGATTTGCTTCGTGTTGAAAAATTAATTGCAGAAACTGGGCAATTGGTCTGTTCAGTTTTTACAAAAATCATGAAATATTAAAATAATTCTATAAGAATAAATAAAAATTATTAATTCCATTTTTATATATTAATTTTTGTCTTTCATTTCATAGACGCTTGAGAGGGTTAGAGTGAAGTTCTCTACTGTTTTTTCAAGTGTGATGAAAAAATTCTCCATTCTAGGTATCATTCTTTATACAAAAAGCGGTGAGTGATTAATTTAGTGAATCATATTTTTTATGAGCGTTATCTCATTTTTTCAAAAAATTGACATTATAATTATTTATATAATTCCAAGTAATAATGATCAATATGAAGCTATAAAAGCTACTATAGATTAATAGCTTCTGGAAATTATAAATAATATTTAAGCTTTATTTAAAACTAATTTTAATTTTTTAACTGTGTCATTTTTGCTATAGATTTTTTCAAAAAATTGTGAAACGATTTATCATTATTTATGTATCACATTAGCTTTTAGGGGAGCAATTATGATTACAAAGTATTTAGCCTCAACATCTATATTTTCTTTAATTTCAATTTCTGTAGTACAGGCGTCGGATATCGTTATTCCTGAACAACCTGTTCCTGTTATTCCAGCACCTGCTTTGTCTTGGACAGGATTTTATCTTGGAGGACAGATTGGTAACTTTTCAGGTAAAACAACTGCAAGTTATTTAAAACATGAGACAGGGATATGGAATCCAATTGGAAAGGAGAATTTACCTAAACTTTCTGGTTTTATCGGGGGAGTTTATGCAGGTTCCAATATTGATATCGATAATAGTTTTATTATAGGTATTGATACAGATATTATGTGGTTTGGTAAAAAGGATTCTAAAGATGTCAATCTACCGAAAAAAAGTCCAACTGAAGAAACACCAAAACTTGTAGAAAAAACAAGTCTAACAAGAGATTTGCATGAGGAGGATTCGACAACACCTATTAAAGCTGTACGTCATACTTTAAAACAAAAATGGGCTGGTGCTACACGGGTGAGAGTTGGTTTTGCGATTGAGCGTATGATGCCTTATATTTCTGGAGGGATTGCTTATACGCAGCTTCAGAATATTTTTGCGGCAGTAGCTGATAGCAAAAATGGAGAAGTTGATTTTTCTGATTGGTTGCATGATGAAAAAAAGACCATGATTGGTTATACCCTTGGAGGTGGTATTGATTTTGCAATGACTGATAATATTATTGTACGTGCAGAATATCGTTATTCAGATTTTGGCAAAAAGAAGTTCATACAGGATAAATTTGAAATGGGCTACAAGACAAATGATTTTCGTGTGGGTGTAGCTTATAAATTTTAATTTTTTGCAGAATTAAACACTTCAAAAGTCTCATTTTCGAATGAGGCTTTTATTTTTCAGATATGTTCTAGTAAATATCCTTTACTCAAAAGAGCTACTATTTTATTCGAACAATACTTTGATTTGTAAACATAAATTACTTTTTGTCATGTTGAGTGAGAGACCCAAGTGTCATAAGATTTTCTCATTTTAATTGAACCGATCAAAACCATGTCTTTTGCACGTCAAAAAGAGGGGGCGTCGTGAGATAAAAACATTAAAGAAAGAATAAAAATGCTTCTTATGAACCATTTTAAGTGCTAAAGGCTGTCGCTACATTAGGGGGTGGCAAAGTGTGAGATTTTGATACTAGCTTGCTTTTCCATAAACGTGAAGATGGTGTTGCTAAATGGACTTAACATTACATCATTCATAGGTACCGTCGGGAAATGGGTTTGGGTGCTTTAAAAGATGCTTTTTTAAACCAACATGTGAATTGGCAAGCTAATGGCATTTTATTTTATTTGAAAGATTTTTCATACAATCAACTTTTCTGTTTTGCGGTATCGTAAAATATTTTATTTAATAACAAAAAGCTCGCAAAAAAATTCTAAAGAACGTAAAATTACATCCGCAATATAATTCAATAATAAAATAATTATAAAGAGTATTATAAAGTGATTTATAGGAAAAAATAGAGAGAAAATTAGGAATTTATTGAGACATAAAAAACATTATTACCTATGTCTGTTATCGAAATATAATCTATTATTTTCCTAATTTTTTAATGTACGATAATAAATTTCGAGTGAAATAGTAATGGATCATTTCAAATCTATTTACGATAAATCAATCAACATCATTTTTTTATGAATCACAAGTAGGTTGGGTTATTTAAATTATATACTTTAGTTATTATTTGGCTTTTTTAGCCATTGATTTTCAGGTATAGAAGCTGAATGAGCGTCTCTATTATTCTATAAAATATCATCATTGTAATAATATAAGGATTTTAGGCATTAGATGCTTTTGGAGGAGTGGATGATGAAATTCAAAGCAGGGTTTATGTGTAGAGCTTTGTGAAGTAAATCACATGCGCAATTAGCAGCTGGAACCCGTGAGACAAGAATCCGAATTATTTATAAATCAGATGTGGTAGAATTTTCGTCCTTTAGAGCGGGAAGGAAGAAAACCGATAAGTTTGTAAAAAGCTAGTCACATAAGTGGGGCAGCAGATGGAACTGTCTGAGAAAAATTGATCTATTGACAGAGAAGGTGAAACTTTATCTTTTAAGGAGAAAAAGGGAAATAAGAATTATGATTTCCAAAGGGATGTGAAATAAAAATGTTTTTATTTTTTGTTGTTTGGGCAACTATGAAGGTGTTTAAAGATTAATTGTTTCAGTACATGCAATCTCGTTTTTGGGGTTGATAATGCTATAACGTTGTAATTGGCAATGCCATTGATTTTGTAAGCGTTCAATGGAAAATAAATTAAAGCCTGCGGGCGGTTTTTTATCACCAAAAGCTTGTGATGCGGAAGGAACACCAACAATAGGAATTTTTTTAATTGGTCCTTCAATGTAATTCAATGTGGGTAAATGAGTATGTCCGTGAAGAATAAGCTCACAACCGTGGTATTTGATAATGTCTAGAAAACGTTTTATATCCCGTAGTTTTTTATGCCAAGACGTTGCCTTTGGAAAGGGGGGGTGGTGAATCATGACGACACGAAAAAGGTTGCGCTGTGCTGCTTCCTTTAAAAAGAGCGGTAAAGTTTGCGCTTGCATTTTACCAAAATAGCCAGAAGCTTGAAAAGGCAATGTCGCAATGGCTGAAGAAGCTGCTATGATGGCAACATCTTTGCGAATGCGCATATAAGGAAAGGCACTTTTTTGAGGGATGTCACCTGTAATCCAAGGTTTAAAGAGAGTGCATGCTTTTTGTAAAGCGCCCCGGACATAGGCATCGTGATTTCCAAATGTCAAAGAAATATCTTGAGGTTTTCCTAGGTTAAGTAGCCAACGATGAGCTTGTACAAATTCTTTATCAAGAGCAAGATTTACAAGATCACCAGAGATCACAAGGTGATCAGGTTTTGTTTTGTTCAAGGCATCTATTAAAGTTTCTAGGACATCTGTTGCCATCTGACTCTTACGTTTTTTTTGCCAGTTCAGATAACCGGTAAGACGTTTCCCAGAAAGTTCAAAAAGGGAAGGTTGCGGGAGAGGGGAAAGATGTACATCCGATATATGGGCAAGATAAAACATAAAAGCTCGTAAAGTATTAAAAACGATTTAAAGAATAAACATAAGATAAGTTAGTGCTTAAAGGCAAGAAAGATTGTAAAATGAAAATTAGCTTGCAAAAAAGAATGTCTCAAGCGGAATGTTCCAAATAGAATATCCCTAATAAAATATCATTGTGTTGTAGATTCACATATTTGTAAAAAAAACATTTCTCAATGCGTTTGAGCTAATTTCACGATGGTACTCGATATTATAATGGAAAGCTTCTGTGAACTATATAGGGCTTACTGTACACTACCATCTCTACACTTATACAAGGTGCAAATAAAAAACATCATACTATTTTCCCCCAATTTTATGAAAATCCTTGCTTTGCTTTAAGAGGATTCATAAGAGGTATTTCACTCTTTTCTTCAATGGTTTCTATCCATACAGCATCCCTTCTAATAATACGCAAGAGAATGTTTTTTATTGTTTTAATATGAGGATATTGGAAATAAGGAGAATTCCACTGTATTTTGAGTTATAAATCAATACGTTATCTAATTACAAAAGACAAGTAAATACGTAAAAAGATAAGCTGAATTTTAAAACTATTATACGAAATCTCAGACTTTTTAACGGCCTTCATAATACCACATGCTGCTCAACAGTAAAAGGCAAGCAAGCAGTGCAAAAAAACCAGAAAATATCGAAAAATAAAAGGTATTGATTAAACGGGTTTCTGTTGCTTCTTTCAGAACAATTGAATGTGTTGGGGAAGAGGACGGACTTATTTTTGATTGAATCAGCTTAAATGGAGGAAGATGAATGTTGTCTTTTCCTTCAGGGTGTAAACGTCCGATGTAGCCACCAGTGTGCTTAATAATGGGGGCTAGTTTTTCTTGTGTTGAAATCAAGTCAAACAACTCAAGATTATCGAGCATCCCTACAGAAGAAAGTATTGTTAAACCGCCATTTTTAATGTTAAAAATTCCTGTCTCATCAGTGGTCACAGTTGCAGTAAAAAGGCCTTCTTTCTCTTTGGTCAGAGTAATATTTTCTTTTTTTCCAGAGGGAAAGATTATTTCAGCGGGTTCTGGATGGTCTTTTAGAGTTTGGCGGCGAATTGTTAAATGATGATGGCTGCTAGTCGCACTTAATTTTTCTTCCTCAAGTTCTGGTTCTTTCATGAGCCAATGGGCAATACGACGATAAAGAGCAGCATAAGGACCACCGCCTTCGAAACCTCGTGCCCAAAGCCAACTTTCATCAGAAAGCAACATGCCCACACGTCCTTTATCAACATGGGAGAGAAGTAAAAGTGGTTGTTCATCCGCTCCTTTCATGAGGGCGATTCCGTTATTTATGTTTTGAATAGCAATTTGTCGCAACCATTGCCCCCATTGAGAAGCGGGAAGGTTAAGTGTTGCAAGACCCCTTGTGACAGGATGGCGCTCACCTTCTTTGGTTAATGTGGGGCGAAAAGGTTTTTCAATAATAGTTCCATTGGGCAATGCCGGTAGAATGCTTATTAAAGGTGTTTTCGCAAGTGAGTTTTTTTGGGTAAATTCAGGTCCTGTTACCATCAACAATGCACCCCCCTTTTGTACATATTGGGCGATATAATCATAATAGATTAAGGGGAGAACAGTAGAGTGCTGGTAGCCATCAAGGATGATGAGATCAAAGTTATTAATTTCTTCAACAAAGAGTTTTCTTGTGGGAAAGACCACTAAGGATAATTGGCTTGAGGGCGTATTATCTGCTTTGGTGGGGGGACGCAAAATAGTAAAGTGAACAAGATCAATATTGGAGTCACCTTTCAAAAGGTCTCGCCATGTCCGTTCTCCATTATAAGGAGCACCTGAAATAAGAAGAACGCGTAAATTTTCTCTGATTCCTTCAATAATTGTTATGGCGCGGTTGTTTTCCAAGCTTAGTTCACCTTTGTGTGGATCAGTTATAACTTGGATAATATTTTTTTCAGCATGAGGAAGGGTAATTTCAGTTTGAAAAATCACGCCAGGAGTTACAGAATAATGGCCAATGTCTTGTCCATTGACGCTTAGTGTAATATTTGCTTTCTCTGATATTGTTTTTTTGGCGGGGCCTTTATCTTCTACCAAAATGGAGAGCGTTTGTGGTTTGTTGACAAGGGCAAAGCGTGGAGGAGAAATAAACTTGATTTGGCGATCAAATTCATCTGAGTATCCTGTAATCAGGGCATTGAGAGGTGCTTCATGATGAAGATCTGATAGGTCAGGGATGTCATGCACTTGTCCATCGGTGATAAAAATGGTTCCTGCATAACGAGAGAACGGTACATCAGATAATGCTTGTGTTAAAGCTTCAAACAAATTCGTTGAGGGTGCATATTGATTATCAGCAAGTTTCCCAGCTTCAATAAAGCGTGGTTCAAATTGTGGATAATGCGCCAGTGTTTCGACTAATTGCCTGCGCGCTTCATCACTATCATTTGTACGTGTTCCAAATGATTGGCTTTTGCTGCGGTCAATGACAATGCCTACTGTGCTTTTCAGTGGTTCGCGCTGTTCTTTTATGATCATTGGATTGAGCAAAGCAAGGATAAGGGCGCTTAATGCCATCAGACGAAATAAAGAACCTTGCCGTAGCGTAACAAGACCAACAACGACAAAAAGAATCGATATTCCGCTTAAGAGCAGAATCCAAAAGAGTGGTAAAAAAGGCTGAAAAGTGAAAAATGATATCATTGCCTTCTTTCTCTTTTAAAGCGTTCCAAGAGTGCTGGAACATGCACTTGATCCGCTTTATAGTTTCCTGTAAGCACATAAAGGACAATATTTAAACCTGCACGAAATGCCCATAGACGTTGCATTGGATCATTGGGAACAAGGGGATATTTCCATGCCCCTTTTTCATCGAGTGCCCAAGCCCCAGCAAAGTTATTTGCGGTGATGAGAAGGGAGCTTACGTTATCGCCGTTGGCAAGAGAGTTTTTATTTTTTTTGTTTGTTGATGAGGATTCAACCCATAAAGGTGAACCACGGTAGAGACCAGGAAAATCTGGCATAATATAAAAAGAACGTGCAACAACATGATCTGTTGATGCTGGCTCAATGGATGGAATATTTAACTCTTTTAAGATATCTCGTAATCTTTGCGTTTCTGGAGTAGCGTCTCCTTCAAGATTAAGATTGCTCTTTATCTGATCGCGCGTGTCAAATAAAATTGTTCCCCCATGTTTCATAAAGTTATTTATTTTTTCAAGGCTTTTGGGGGTTGGTATAGGACTCTTAACATCAATTGGCCAGTAAATAAGAGGATAAAAAGAGAGTTCATCTTTATCGAGATCAAGTGCTGTAACAGAGCCAAGGGTAAGCATTGTGCGCTCTGCGATAAATTGACTTAACGCTTCTAGACCACTTTTACTCGTTGTATCAATTTCATGATTATTGGTTATAACATAGGCAAGATGTGTTGCGCCAGCAGCTTGTACACTATCATGATGATTTTCTTTCGTTTGTGCATGAAGAGTTGGATCATATGAAAACAAGGCAATAAGACTTATAAAGGGGACGAGAAACATATTACGCCGTTTCATGAAAGAAAAAATATCTCCCATCCATAAAATGAGAAAATTGTCAAAGGCGAATAATAAGATGGCTAATCCTAAAAGTGGACCGATAAGATTTTTTTCTTTTGTATCGTAAGATAAAGGGCTTTTATTAAGAGAAGTTGGCAATGATGATTGTTTCATCAAGTGCGACGAATGAGTTAAGAGATTGAGTGCATAAAAATTGTTTTTGGCACCATAAAGTCCTGGGGGAGTATGGTAGGAAGGATGGGGTGGATTTTGAGAGTCAAAGATCAAAGGAACAACATCAGAGGGTGGTACTTGTAATTGTCCGTCAACGGCTATAGTTCGCCAAGGGTTTTGTATCACTGTTCTTTTTTCTCTGTGTGTTAGGTTTGTGTTTTCGTTAGAACCTAATGTGATTAATTTTTGCAGCATTTGTGCAAAAAAGCCAGAAAGAGGAAGGTTAGACCATGTTGGGTCAGGAGCAACATGAATGAGAATGAGGGTTCCTTTACCACGTTTTGCTGCGGTAATAAGAGGAGTTCCATCCGAAAGGCTAAGCCACGTTTTTTCAAAAAGATCTGGGGTTGGTTCTGCGAGGATTTGGCGCGAGACAGTAACATCTCCTGGAAAGGGAAGACCAAAGAAAAAGCTATTTTTTGCAAAAGGGGCAAGCTTTTGTGGTTTTGTCCAAGACATAATACTTCCAAGGGAACGTTGACCTGGGCGCAGTGGTATCGGAAGAAGGTTATCGTAATGTTCTGCGCTACTGAGTTTTTCTCCTGCAAAGCGGATGAGTGTTCCCCCTTTATTCACAAAATCAGAAAGTTTTTTTTCTGCTTTTGGGGGTATGTTAACAATGTCACCCATAATCAAAACAGATGGATTTTGTTTAAGCAAATGATCAATATCCGTTGAAAGTTCTCTTCCACCGGCTGTTATAAGCTGTGTATGACCTTGTAAGGCTTTGATAATGTAATAAAATGGAGCAAGTAAAGGCTGTGCCATTTCATTAGTATCGGGTGAGAGAAGAGCAACACGGCTTATCCTGTTATGGCTGTCTACCAAGAAGGTTGCAGCAGCATGGTTTTGATTGTTTATTTTTATCCAAGCGATATCATTGCGTAGTTCAAGTGGTACATTAAAAGGAACAAGTGCTGTTGTTTCTCCTTCAGAGAAATTGTTCGTAAATTGACCGAGAAGTTGATTATTTGAATCGTAAAGGCTGAGTATAGCGGGAGTATTACTGTGTGTTGTTGAGCGGATAATACGCGCGCCCATGTTTCCATTGTTATTTTCTATGGATGTTATGCCGGTTAAATCGGAAATATCAGTCAAATACCACAAGAAGTTTCTAGGTTTTAATTCTTCAAGAAGAGCAAAAGCTTGCTCATCTTCATTTGTTTGTAATCCATCACTTAAATAAGCAATATCAAGAGGTTTTCCTTTGGTTATTTCGCTGAGTTTTTTGAAGGCATGCACACGGTTGACAGGCCAAGGACGCGGTTGCAAATGCATTAAATGCTGTTTTATAATCTTGGCTGGTTGGGGCTCTATATTGGAGATATTATTTTCAGCCGTTGCAACAAGATAAATATTTTTTTGCTGTTTTTCTGCCTGTGCAAGGAGCATTTCAGCGATAGAGATGCGCTGTTTCCATTCTTTTACAGAAACCCAACCATTATCAATAATGAGTGCAAGGGGTTGAGACCCAGAAAAGCTTATTGGTTTTTGATTCCAAGTGGGGCGTGCTAGAGCTATGATAACAAGTGCCGCTATGGTTAAACGCAACAAGAGCAACCACCAAGGTGTATGTTTTGCTGTTTCTTGTTGATGAGTTGGTTTGGGTAAGAAGCGTAAAGGGGGAAAAAGCTCTTTACGCGGAGATGGAGGAGTTATCCGCAACAGCCACCAAATGACCGGTAGGAACAAAAGCCCTAGTAACAGAAAGGGAGCAGCAAAACTCAAAGTGCCCTCCTTTTTTGCAATGGAGAGTCGCTCATTGTATTTGCAAGATGAAAAATGGTCTCTGTTAAAGGTTGATCTGTTGTACTAACGTGATAAGACCATCCTTGGCGTGCGCAAAAATTTACCAATTCTTGTCGCCTTGCGTGATATAGTTTACAATAGCTCCTACGAAGATCTTCTGCTTTAGTGGAAACATGTTTCTCTTTCGTTTCAGGATCCAAAAATTCTGTGTGACCTGTGTAGGGAAAGCTTTCTTCTGCGGGATCAGAAATTTCAATTAAATGCGCTGTTACCTGTTTTGTAGTTAAAACGGTTAAATGTTGGATGACTTTTTCAGGATAGTCGAGAAAATCACTCATTATAACGACATGTGAAAAGCGTGTAATCGTTGAAAAATCCGGAAATGAATTTTCATCTGAATGATTTTCTAAAGCAAAGGCTATTCGTTCTACGACATTGGATGTCATTGTGGGGGACATTAAGTTGGGAATAGCAATATGTTCGCCACTGCGTTCAAGAAGGGATGCCAAGGTAAGGGTAAGAAGAGTGGCATGATTACCTTTAGAGATTTTAGAAAAGCGCGAACAGTAATGCATTGATGCGCTCTGATCAGGACAAAGCCAAACGGTTTGTGTCATTTGCCATTCATGTTCACGGAGATATGTATTTTCATCACGCGCTGAGCGACGCCAGTCAATGCGGCTAATGGATTCTCCTTCCATATAGGGACGAAATTGCCAAAAGTTTTCCCCATTACCGCTTTTACGTTGTCTATGCCATCCGGTTATCAATGTATTAGCGATATGACGCGCTTGTAAAAGGAAATATGGCATTTTGCCAGTATCCTTATGCAGTTCATTTGCCAGCGACAATGGAGGCTTTTGTAAAACTTTTTTGCCAAGAGCCATTCAAAGAGCATCTTTCACAAGGTTATTAATAATATCTTTTACGGTTATATCTTCAGCACGGGCAGAAAAATTAAGAGCCATGCGGTGTTGTAATACGGGATAGGCCAATGCTTCAACATCATCAAGTGAAGGGGCTAAGCGTCCATAATAAAGAGCACGAGCGCGAACACAAAGTGAAAGGGCTTGTGATGCCCGTGGACCAGGTCCCCAAGAAACATAAGTATTAGCAAGGCTATTGTCTTTATGAGGGCGAGATGAGCGGACAATTTTTAAAATAGCTTCAATCACATTTTCTGAAAGAGGCATTTTGCGAACGATATTTTGAATTTTTTGCAATTTTTTGCCGGATAAAATTGGTTTTGCATTTGATTTTTTTTCTTTTGTTGTTTCTAAAATAATCCGTCGCTCTGTTGTGAGGTCAGGATAGTCAATATCGATTTGCATCAAAAAGCGATCCAGTTGTGCTTCAGGAAGTGGATAGGTCCCTTCTTGTTCGAGAGGATTTTGCGTTGCAAGAACATGAAAAGGTTGTGGCAAATCATAACGGGTACCTGCAACAGTAACATGATATTCTTGCATAGCTTGTAAAAGGGCTGACTGTGTCCGTGGGGAAGCACGATTGATTTCATCGGCCATGAGAAGTTGCGTGAAAATAGGACCTTGAATGTATCGAAAAGAACGTTTACCGTCTTTATCGGAATCCATAATTTCAGAACCAATAATATCCGATGGCATTAAGTCAGGAGTGAATTGGATGCGTTTTTCATCAAGCCCTAAGACTGTTCCCAATGTTTCAACAAGACGTGTTTTTGCAAGTCCTGGAGCCCCGACAAGAAGGGCGTGACCACCAGCAAAAATAGCGATTAAAGCATATTCGATTACCTGATTTTGCCCAAAAATAACTTTGTCAATTTCTTTTTGTAAAATATCCAACTCTTTGTGTGCCGTATCAATATCATCAATAATGACTTGAGCTTCATGATTGATATTGACCTTTTTTATAGAATTGGATGATGGATCATGTTGACTCATATTTCTTCCTTAAGGCGTTTGTCGCAAAAATGGTAATTTTCTCTGCATGATAATGGATATCTTATTGTTTGTAACAGAAAATGAGAAGAAATGAAGTATCATATGCCGTTTTTTTTCATATTCGTATAGAAGAGAAAAGTTTCTTTGGAAGAATAGACGTGCTTTATAAGGGATGTCTTAAAAAATTTGTTTTATGAAGAGAGTTTTTTAAAGCAATGAAGACAACTTTTTTGAAAGGTTAAAGGGTGAATATAAGACAGAACTTCAAACAGGTTGCGTGGTTACAACAAAGTGATATCCAAACACTTCTTCGTGTTTTGTCTGTGGAGGGGGAAGAGGCGCGTATTGTAGGGGGAGCAGTGCGCAATCAACTGCTAGGGCAGCCTATTAGTGATATTGATATTGCCACAACCTGTTTGCCGCAACAGGTTATTGCACGTGTAGAAGAAGCAGGATTTAAAGCTATTCCTACAGGGATTGCTTTTGGTACAATAACAGTAGTTGCTCATTCATGTTCTTATGAGGTTACAACGCTTCGCTGCGATATTGAAACAGATGGTCGTCATGCAAAAGTGGCATTTGGTCGTGATTGGAAAAAAGATGCTGAACGGCGAGATTTTACGATAAATGCGCTTTATTGTGATGCTGCTGGCAACCTTTATGATGATGTGGGAGGTTTGAGTGATATTGCTAGCCGAACAGTTCGTTTCATTGGGGTTGCAGAAGATCGTATTGGCGAAGATTATTTGCGTATTTTACGGTTTTTTCGCTTTTTTGCGTGGTATGGAGCAGGGCGACCTGATGTGCAAGGATTGAAGGCATGTGTTCGTTTAAAACACGGTTTAAAAAAACTTTCTTCTGAACGTATTTGGGCAGAAATGAAAAAGCTTCTTGCGGCGTTTGATCCAACGCGTGCTCTTTTATGGATGCGACAAAGCAGAATTTTGGCACTCATTTTTCCTGAAACAGAACGATGGGGTATTGATGCAATTCACGCATTGGTGAAGACAGAACAGGCTTTTGGTTGGAAAGTTGATCCATTGTTACGGCTAGAAAGCCTTCTTCCTCCTGATCCCATGCGTCTTCATGAAATGGCACAGCGCTTGCGTTTTTCTCTTAAGGAAACAACGCGATTAAAAGAATGGGCAGAGTTAGAAATAATAAACCAAAACTGTTCTGATCATTTTGTGCAAAAACTGATTTATTTTCATGGACGACAGCCAGTTTTAGATCAATTATCGTTGTCTGTCGCTGCATCACATCTTGATCATCTGGAAAAAAGTGATGCTTTGCAAAAAGCAGAGGGTTATGTCAAGCTTTATCAATTTGCCCAAAAATGGCAAATTCCAACTTTTCCTATTAATGGTAACGATTTAATAAAGAAAGGTTTTACAAAAGGTGTACTTTTAGGAAAAAAGCTTAAAGAGCTAGAAATGATATGGATTGAAAGCGGATTTTTAATGGATCGTCATGCACTATTAGAAAAAATTGATTTATAATATTTCTGTTTATAAACTCACTGTTGTTTATATTTTTTAAGTCAACATATTAATTTATAATAATCATTATTTATGTGAAATAAGAGTTCACAATATTGTAAGGTTATTTCAAACCTGTTCATATTACATCAATCAAAGTTATTGCCTTACACGTCACAAGTGAGGAAAAATGATTACAGAGAGGAAAAATGTCTCTTATGAATCATCTCAAAGATAAGGATTCTCGAAAATGAGAACGAATAAAGAGAATAGTGGTAGCGGTTTGCACCTTGTATGACCATAAAGAGGGGGATGTTCACTGGATTTTTACTATGAGGAGTATTTAATCATTCATAGGTGGTGATATGAGGTGATATGAAATGGATGTGATGGGCACTAAGAAATGTTTATTTTACCAGCACTTAATTGTTGGAAAATGATAGGCATTATACGCTCTAACTGTTCTTTATATGTTGTATTATTGTTTTTCGTGATAATTTATGTTTTTATAGATTACAGTTTCTTTCATGATAACCAATTTGGCGTAATGCTTCTCCTGTTGTTATGGCTACGCTCATGGCGAGATTTAGAGAGCGTGCCTGTGGTTGCATGGGAATTTTTAATGTGTAATCGGCCGCTTCATGAACATAATCGGGAACGCCAGCTGTTTCACGACCAAAAAGTAAAACATCATTTCTTTGATAGCATATCTGCGTATAGCATGTTTTTGCTTTTGTACTTAAAAGCAACAGGCGGCGGTTAAAGTGTTTCATGGAGCTTATAAAATGTTGCCAATCAATGTGTCGTTCTAAGGAAGCATATTCGAGATAATCCAATCCTGCGCGTTTGAGATTACGATCCGACAGATTAAAGCCTGCAGGTTCAATAATGTGCACATGTAAACCAAAGCAAGCGCTAAGACGTAAAATCGTTCCAGTATTACCAGCAATATCAGGTTGGAAAAGAGCTATATGAAGTGTCATGTTCTCTGTAATATGATTTTTCTTTCGACTTTGTAAAGAAGCACCACAATTTATTCGAAAAATATGCTTTGAGAAATACATGTTTTTTACGGTTCATTTTTATTCCCTTTAAATTTCAGGGAAAAGTTATGTATACAGGTCTGTTTGGGATCAGAGAGAAGCTCCCTATTAGGGACTTCCTTTTATTGAGCAATCCATGAAATGACTTGGCTCATTATGTTGAAAAGTGGGATATTTAATGAGATTAGATCATCAATTTTAATTAAAATCAACAAAATATGCTTTTTATGCAAAAACAGAAGCGAAAAAAATACTCATGCAACCAGTTGGAATTGAGGGAGGGAGAGATGCTGTAAATGTGTTAAAGAAATAACCGATAAGCTCAACTTGTTTACTGAGATATGGTCATAACAAGACTATGTTTCTTTCTTTAGAAGTGTTTATTTACATGCTATCTCTGATTTTCACGGGCGGGGGAGTAATTTTGATTGATTAATATGAATAGGTTTGAAATGAAAAAACCTTACGGTGTTTAGGGATTTCATTCACTCTGTAAAACGATGAATTATCATTATAAAACAGTTTTTTGTATAAACCATACAAATGGCAGGAGTGTTTTACGGGGATGTTTTTATGGTTGAGGTAACGGAGTGATCAAGCATTGTACAATGGGAGAGGGTATGGTAAAAGAATGTTTTAGCAAAGTGTCTCTTTAAGTTAAGGCCATGGGTGAGCAAACGAGGCGGGATTTTCTGTTTTTGGTAACAGCTGTTGCAGGAGCAGTTGGAATGGGAGCGGTTGTGTGGCCTTTTATCCGTCAGTTGCGTCCAGATGAAGCTGTTTTGGCATCTTCCTCTGTTGAGGTTGATCTTTCTGGTATTGAAGAGGGGATGTCAGTAACGGTAAAGTGGCGAGGACAGCCTGTTGTTATTCGAAATCGTACGGCAAAAGAAATTGCTGATGCGCGCGCTACTGAATTGAGACTTCTAAAAGATCGTCAAGCGCGCAATCCTAATCTTGAAGGTGAAAAAGAAGCGACGGATTTTGCACGTTCAGCAGGTAAAGGACGTGAAAATTGGCTTATCGTCATTAATCTTTGTACGCATTTAGGCTGTATAACACTTGGGCAATCTGGGAAATTTGGAGGGTGGTTGTGTCCATGTCATGGGTCTGTTTATGATACAGCTGGAAGAGTGCGGTCGGGTCCAGCTAACTATAATTTGGCTATTCCTCCTTACCAATTTCTTTCTGATACTTTGCTCAAAATAGGATAAGGTTATGACAAGGTTTTCTCCTTATTGTCCTAAAAATGCACTTGCCCGTTGGTTTGATAAGCGTTTTCCTCTTCCTCGTTTTTTTTATAATGCATTTGTGATTTTTCCTGTTCCGCGTAATCTTAATTACTTTTATACATTTGGCGGTATTTTGACCATTATGCTTTTATCACAGCTTTTGACTGGTATTGTCTTGGCTATGCATTATGTTCCGGATATTCATTTGGCTTTTGAAACCAGTGAACGATTTCGGCGTGAAGGGCAGTTTGGTTGGCTTTTTCGTCCATGGCATTGTGTAGGCTCTTCGTTTTTTTTTATTGCTGTTTATATCCATTTAGCACGTGGACTTTATTATGGTTCTTATAAAAATATGCGAGAAATGGTATGGGTTACAGGTATTTTTATTTATATCATCATGATGGCAATAGCATTTTTTGGTTATGTGCTTGTTTGGGGGATGATGTCTATTTCAGCGGCTTCAGTGATTGCAGGGCTTTTAAAAACGATACCTTTGGTGGGGACATGGTTGCATGAGACACTTCTGGGTGGTTATGTCGTAGGACAACCAACGTTGAATCGTTTTTATGTTTTCCATTATGTTTTATCATTTATTTTGCTTCTTTTTGTGGGGCTGCATATTTGGGCAATTCATTGTGTTGGGCAAGGCAATCCAACGGGTCTTGCTATACAATCAGATAAGGAAACAGTTCCATTTTCGCCTTATGCGCTTATCAAAGATATTTTTGCTATTACTGTTTTTCTCATCTTCTTTGCCTGGTTTTTGTTTTATATGCCCGATTATATGGGGCAGGCTGAAAATTATAGTGTGGCAGATCCTTTAAAGGCACCTCTTCGTGTGGTTCCAGAATGGTATTTTTTGCCTTTTTATGCGATGCTTCGTGCTATAACTTTTGATATCGGTATTTTCTCTTCAAACTTTGTTGGCTTTGTTTTATTCGTCAGTTCGATTTGCATTTTAATTTTTGTGCCATGGTTAGACCGCTCTAAAATATGTTCAGCAAGATATCGACCTGTTTATAAAATTTTCTTTTGGGCGTTGGTTATTGATGTCGTTTTTCTTGGTTGGTTGGGGTCAAGAGAAATAAGTGACAAAATTCTTTTATGGACACAATTGGCTACGGTTTATTATTTTATATTTTTTTTGGTTATTTTGCCGATTTTGCCAGCGTTTGAAAAAAATTGTTCTCTTCCTTCTTCAATTATGCAAGATTTAAAACAGAAAAAAAAGAGACTATGGTAAATGTTTTTGTCGGGCTGGTTGTTATTGTTGCTATGAGTTTTTCTGCTCAGAGTTTAGCGAGTGATGCCTCTGATCAGGAAGAAGGATTTATTTCTTTTCCTTTACAGGTTCCTAAAAAACAAGAATGGAGTTTTTCAGGTCCATTTGGGCTTTATGATAAGGCGCAATTGAGGCGCGGATTAAAGGTTTATAGACAAGTTTGTTCCAGCTGCCATGGGCTAAAATATGTGGCTTTTCGCAATTTAAAAGATCTTGGGTATGATCAAGAACAGATCAAAGCTTTGGCGGGGCAATATGAAGTGCGCGATGGTCCTAATCGAGAAGGAAAATTTTTTAAACGTGCTGGGGTTGCAACGGATTGTTTTCCTTCTCCCTTTTCACATGAAGAAGAAGCAAGATTTATTTTGAATAGTGCTTATCCTCCAGATTTGACATTGATAGCACGTGCACGTGGGGTATCTTTGCCGTTTCCTGCTTTAATTACTGATGCATTGACTCATTATGATACAGCTGGTCCAGATTATATTACAGCTCTTTTAACAGGATATCAGAAGGCACCGAAGGAGATAAAAATTGCGAATGGTTATTGGTATAATCCTTATTTTATTGCCGGTAATTCTTTAACTATGGCTCCTCCTTTGAGTGATGGTATGGTTGCTTATGAAGATGGAACCCCAGAAATCATTGAACATTATGCGCGCGATGTTTCTGCTTTTTTGATGTGGGCTGCCGATCCTCATATGGAAATTCGTAAAAAAACCGGTTTTCGTGTTATTTTATTTTTAATCATTTTTGCAGGGTTTGTTTATATTTTAAAAAATCGTATTTGGTGTGGTTTAGAAGAAGAATTAGAGAAAGAAATAAAAGACGAAATAAAGAGAAAAGGGTAAAGCGATAAGGCTCAAAAGAGTATAGAGTATAAAGAGCATAAGGAACAAATCTTTTTATGATGCATTGAGGTTTTATAAAGTAAAAGCAAAGTAAAAATGGAGATGTTAAAATGAAAAAAATTGCATGTACTACTCTTATGTCAATTTTGATGGTTTCTAGTACTTATGCTCAGTCTTTTGAAGTGCCTTCAAAACCTGAAATGATCTCTTCGACGGGTATTGTACAGGTGGGGATAGATAAGTCTGTGCGTTATGTGACACCTTTAGCAACGGATTTTGTTGCTTCCAGTCTTATAGGCGCCAATGTATATAATATAGAAGATGAAAATATTGGTGAAGTAAAAGATATTATTTTACGTGAAAATAATATTGCAGGATTTGTTATTGCTGTTGGTGGTTTTCTTGGCATAGGCGAGAGTTATGTGGTCGTTTCTCCAGAAACAATCCAGATGACAAATGATTATGGTAAATGGAAACTTATTACAAATGCGACAAAAGATTCTTTAAAGAACGCTCCAACATTTAAATACGAAGGGCGTTGGACACGCTAATTTTATATTTCTATTCTTTAATGGACCAAGCTGTTGCTATCACAATCATATGCTAGCAACAGTTTTTTTGTTCTAAAAGCTCTTGAGAATTTTTGCGACAAGATTCCAAGGAGCTATTATCAAAGTTTTCAAGATAAACTATTAAGACAGAGTGAAGATTTAAGTATTATGTTTAAATAACATGATATCGCCATCTTGCACAATGTATTCCTTTCCTTCATCGCGGGCTTTTCCTGCTTCCTTTGCACCGCTTTCTCCACCCAGAGCAATATAGTCATTATAGCTGATGGTTTGGGCACGAATGAAACCGCGCTCAAAATCTGAATGAATAACACCAGCTGCTTGGGGAGCTTTTGTACCACGCGTAATTGTCCATGCTCGTGTTTCCTTAGGCCCACAGGTGAAGTAAGTAATGAGATCAAGTAAATGGTAACCAGCGCGAATGAGGCGATTGAGACTCGGTTCAAAGAGTTCTAGCGCATTGAGATATTCTGATGCTTCAGCATCACTCAGTTGTGTAATTTCCGCTTCGATAGAAGCAGAAATGATAATGCTTTGCGCATTTTGCTCTGTTGCCATTTTTTCAACTGTTTGGGTAAAGCTATTTCCACGAGCGGCGTCATTTTCGCTTACATTACAAACATAAAGTACAGGCTTGGAGGTTAAAAGATTCAAACTCTTAAGAATGTGGTGTTCATCGGAAGAAATATCTTTGAGTAATAACCGGACAGGGTTTCCCTGTTGCAGTATGTTTAATGCTTTTTCCATAATAGGTAAAATTGTGAGAGCTTCTTTGTCTTTTCCGGTTGCTCGTTTACGGATTTGTATGATTCGTCTCTCAAGACTTTCAAGATCCGCAAGCATGAGTTCGGTTTCAACCGTTGTCGCATCACAAACAGGATCAATACGTCCCTCTACATGGGTAATATCTTCATTTTGAAAACAGCGTAAAACGTGGACAATGGCATCGACTTCGCGAATATTGGCTAAAAACTTGTTTCCTAAACCTTCGCCTTTTGAAGCTCCTCGCACAAGCCCCGCAATATCGACGAAGTTAATGCGTGTAGGAATCATTTCTTTTGAACCAGCGATTGATGCAATTTTTTCCATTCGTAAATCTGGAACAGCAACTTCTCCGGTATTGGGTTCAATGGTACAAAAAGGATAATTGGCAGCCTGTGCAGTGGCTGTTTTTGTTAATGCATTAAAAAGAGTTGATTTCCCGACATTAGGTAATCCGACAATACCGCATTTAAAGCCCATGAGAGTCTTTCTTTTCTATTAATTTTATGGTCAAGATAAAGCTTCCTTTTTATAGCATATTTTCAGAAGAGTTATAGTCCTGGTCTTGCGATAAGTGAGAAAAAAGTCTAAAGTAATAGGTATCTACTTTTTACCTTAGTTCTTCTTACCTTATTGTTCTCCTTAGTTACAAGGATAAGAAAACTTCGAATTAATGTTAATATTGTGCTAAGTTTTTCATGGTATGCAAATCTGCATAAATAATTAATCGGAGAAAATAGAAGAGTGTTATCTCGTTGTGCCTTTTTAATTGCAGCACTTTTGGCTTTGGCTGGATGTGCTACACGTCAGTCAGATATGTCATCGGTACCTTTTCAACAAGTTCGATACATTCCACCAGAAATACAGGCTTTGTATGGTCCTGTAACGAATGAGACCTATTCGTTACCTGCTGTTGATCTTGCGACAATTGATCCAAAATATTGGCGACAAGAGGTGATTTATTATACATCTTATGCGCCTGGAACATTGGTTATAGATACGCAAGAGTGTTTTCTTTACCTTATTGGTGAAAATGGAAAAGCTTTGCGTTATGGGATTGGTGTCGGTAAAGAAGGCCTAGCATTTGAAGGTGAGGGGGTTATACAGCGCAAGCGTCGGTGGCCAAATTGGGCTCCTACTGCAGCTATGATGGCTCGAGAACCAGAACGTTATGGTCATCTTGGGAAAGGAATGCCACCAGGGCCCGATAATCCATTAGGTGCGCGGGCACTTTATTTGTTCAAAAATGGGAAAGATACACTTTTCCGTATTCATGGCTCACACGAATCGTGGTCAATTGGGCGTGCTATTTCAAGTGGGTGTATCCGTTTGCTTAATCAAGATATTATCGATCTTTATGATCGTGTTCCCATTGGTTCGCGTGTTGTGGTATTGCAAAACAATAGGAGTATTCCTACAGTTTATAGTCAACAATCAAATGGTTACGATCCGCTACAGTCGACCATTCAGCCAAATGATTTTTTTTAATTTAGGGGAGAAGATTGGAGAGAGCTGTGTTTGCTGTTCAATCTTCTCTTTCTCTCAAAAGAGAATATAAGCCTTTCTTCTTCAAAGGTGTATACAAGCTTGTATTCTGTTCTATTTTCTAGCTTCTCACGTTGCCAACAGATTTTGCCTTTGAGAAAGTTTATAAGAGGATTTTTTTAAGAGTTCTTATTCATATTCTTCACGCGACAGGGGCACGCAAGCTAATGGTTCTGATTGTGTTTTATCGTTTGTGAAACTTCATTCATAAAGAGGGATTTATCATCTTTTATAAGGAGAGCGATATTTTTTGCAATTGTCTCTAAGAGAGGGGATAACCATTCTTGATCAGATTTGGTAAAATTCCCCAAGACATGTTGATGAACAAGTTCTTTGCTTCCAGGATGACCAATTCCTATGCGTATACGACAATAGTCAGTACCACAATGGGCATCAATAGACTTAATGCCATTATGCCCATTATTTCCTCCACCAATTTTTATACGAACTTTCCCCGGTGACAGGTCTAGCTCATCATAAATGATGATCAAATTCTTTAAATCTAATTTATAAAATCGCAAAGCTTCACCGATAGCTTGACCAGAAAGATTCATGAAAGTTTGTGGTTTTATAAGAAAAATTTTCTCATTATTTATGAAACCATTGGAGATTTCTGCTTGAAACTTCTTTGACCATGGAGAAAAAGAGAAGGACTGATAAATGGCATCAACAGCCATAAAACCGATATTATGGCGGTTATTTTGATATTGTAAACCAGGATTGCCAAGACCAGCAATAAGCCACATGTGTATCTTCAGTCAAAGTATGAGTAAGGGTAATGTCTCATAAATTAAGGCGGAAAAATTCCCGCCTTTTGAGTTTTATGAAGTTTGTGTGTCTTCTTCATCATTTTCTTGTTCAGAAGTTTCATCGCTGACATCCATGCCAGCAGGAGCTGCAATGGTTGCAATGGTAAAGTCTCGATCTTGGATGATGGGAGTCACATCTTTTGGCAGTTGCACTGCTGAAATGTGAATAGAATCACCAATAGAGTAGCTGGAGAGATCAATTTCAATAGCTTCAGGAATAGCACTTGCTGGAGCTGTACATTCAATTTCGTGCCGAACAATATTGAGGACACCACCCTTTTTAAGTCCAGGTGCCGTATCTTCATTGAGGAAGTGGACAGGAATATTCACTTCTACAACGGATTTTGCTGAAATGCGCAAAAAGTCTACATGGAGGGGAAAGTCACGCACGGGATCTAATTGATAATCTTTTGGCAAAACCATAATTTTTTGCTTGTCAAGAATAATCGTTGCAATGGTGGTGCGAAAGCCACCAGCATGAATTTTGTAGAAAATTTCTTTATAGGGAACTGTTATTGCCAAAGGTGGTTGTTTTTCACCATAAATGACAGCAGGAATAAGACCGTTGCGGCGAAGTTCACGGGAGGACCCCTTACCAACCCGCTCGCGTTTTTCGGCCTTAAGAGTGTAGCTTTTGCTCATAATTTAAGTCCTTTTTACATGATTGGAGATCCTTCAAAAACAGTAATAGTTTTTGCATGGATATGAAGATATGCGCTAACCAACAGCGATCACTCCATTCTACGTTGCCTCCAAGGGTGTCTACGCAGAAGTTTGTTCTATAGTTCAAACTATTCATAGATGCAAGAGTTGTGGGAAAAATCGATGATTTCTACCGTTAAAAAGGAGGAAATGTTACAAATTACGGTGTGGATGGAGAATCAACCAATATGTGCTGGCACTGATATGTTCAAAATCAAACACTGGAGATGTTATGAAGGTTGAGATTGCCTTGGGTGAGATGTCAGAAAGTCGTGCTTTGCATAAATCGATGCCAGCACTTCTTGATTTGGAAGAATTATTGGCGACACGTCTTCTTGTACAAGGTAATTCTGGTTCAGGGAAATCACATCTTTTACGCCGTCTTCTGGAGCAAAGTGCTCAGTGGGTGCAGCATTGTGTAATTGATCCAGAAGGCGATTTTGTAACTTTGGCAGATAAATTTGGTCATGTTATTGTAGAGGCTCAACGGAGCGAACTAGAATTGACACGTATTGCGCATCGCATTCGACAACATCGGGTTTCGGTGGTATTTAATCTTGAAGGTTTGGACACTGAACAACAGATGCGTGCTGTAGGGGCTTTCCTTGGGGCACTGTTTGATGTGGAACGTGATTATTGGTATCCTATGCTTGTCGTTGTCGATGAAGCACAATTGTTTGCTCCAACTGCAGCAGGAGAAGTTTCTGATGAAGCGCGTAAAATTTCTTTGAGCGCTATGACCAATCTGATGTGTCGAGGACGTAAACGTGGTCTTGCTGGTGTTATTGCGACACAACGTTTGGCTAAGCTTGCCAAAAATGTTGCGGCTGAAGCTTCAAACTTTTTAATAGGGCGGACTTTTTTAGATATTGATATGGTGCGCGCCGCTGATCTTTTGGGGATGGAGCGTCGCCAAGCGGAAATGTTTAGAGATCTTGAACGGGGAAATTTTATAGCTTTAGGCCCTGCTTTATCACGACGTCCCTTACCAATTATTATCGGTTCTGTTGAAACTTTGGCACGCTCTTCTAGCCCTAAATTAATGCCACTTCCAACAGAGCGGGATGATGTGCAAGAGCTCGTTTTTACTGCTTCACCAGAGGAAATTTTAACGCCATTTAAACAAACACGAGAGCCGATGAGGGAAAAGTCAATGCACGAGATGTTAGAGGAGGTCGTGCATAAAAAACAAGAGTTGTTAGAAGAAAACCCAAGTTTATTTCCTGAACTTTCTGATGTTGAGCGTGACGGGCAAGCAGAACATATTATTCGGGAAATTCTTGAGGATTCTGAAGCTTTTTATCGTTCAACAGCGGTGCTTTATCAAGATTTTTCAGTTCGTTGCCGTATCCATGGGATGTCAAAGGTTCCTTTTAATCTTTCACAATTTCGGCGTAAATTGGCTATTGCTCAGGCTTTTGTTGATGAACAAACGGCTGTCAGTGAACATTGGAAACATATTTTGCAGATATCAGAAAGTTTGGAAGAAGATGTTCAAGGAGTCTTCTTGAACGTGGCACAGGCCGCATTAGGGGGAAAGCCATGTCCATCTGATGCATTTTTAGCACGTCTTTATGGGACTCATTCTTTAAGCCGTGCACGCCGACTTTTAACCTACTTTGAAGAGCGTGGACTTATTGTTATTCACACGCATTTTAGTGGTCAACGTATTGTTGCCTTTCCTGATCTTGGTGTTGAAACAGCACCGGGAGACCCCAAGGAACCACTTTAACCAAATAAGCTGGAAACCGATTGTTCTGCTGCTGTCCTTGCTATTGCTTCTCCCATAAGGTCGGCAATGGGCAAAACACGAATATTATGGGTTTTCTCAATAGCTTGTGTTGGCATAATTGAATCTGTAATAACCAATTCTTTCATCTCTGAATTAGCAATTCGCTCGATTGCATTACCAGAAAGAACACCGTGCGTGATATAAGCTGTGACACTATTGGCACCATGTTTAAGCAGAGCACTTGCTGCATTGCATAAAGTTCCACCTGAATCAACAATATCATCAAGCAAAAGGCAATCTTTTCCCGATACATCTCCAATGATATTCATAACTTCTGATTCACCGGGGCTTTCGCGACGTTTATCCACAATAGCGAGCAAACTGTTCAAGCGCTTGGCAAGCGCGCGCGCGCGAACCACACCACCCACATCAGGTGAAACAACGATAACATTTTCAAGAGAATAATGCACTTTGACATCGCGAGAAATGACAGGAACAGCATAGAGATTATCCGTAGGGATATCAAAAAAACCTTGAATTTGTCCTGCATGAAGGTCTAGTGTTAAAACACGATGGGCCCCTGCTTCAGTAATGAGGTTGGCAACAAGTTTTGCAGAAATAGGAGTTCGTGGTCCTGGTTTTCTATCTTGGCGGGCATAGCCAAAATAGGGGATAACAGCTGTAATACGACGCGCAGAAGAACGACGAAGGGCATCAATCATGATGAGTAATTCCATCAAATGATCATTTGCGGGATAGGATGTAGATTGCAAAACAAAAACATCTTGTCCACGTACATTTTCATGCAGTTCTACGAAAATTTCTTGATCAGCAAAGCGCTTTACAGTTGCTTTGCCTAAGGGGATGTTCAAATAATTTGCAACATCTTCAGCTAGGCGTGGATTAGAATTTCCGCAGAAAAGTTTCATAGTAGAACCTCTGAATCATCATGGTGGGAATGCGACACGGTTTTTAATTTCTTTTTATTAAATTGCAAGAGAGCAATTACAAAAGCCTTACAATTTTATCGATTATTATAAAAGAGCTATGCAGTATGTTTTCTCTTTTTCCAAAAGTTTATTACTTTTAGAGCAAAGTTTTTTCTCCATGCGGCAAAGAAATACATATTGATTAAGCTTTTTGGTTATTACTTTATAAAAATACTTTCAATATGGGGAATGTTTCATATTTAAGATGAATGAAGGGGAGTAATAAAAAGAAGTATCATCTTGCCTTCAATCATTATAACCAAACATTGAAAATGATCATAGCGAAGGCTATCATATTTTATGGGCTGGTAGATAATTTCGTGAAAAAAGCAAAGTACAATGGGGTTTATTTTTCCATTTGGGTAAAAAGTTTAGTTTTGCAGTTTTGGTATTGTTCTCAAGCATAAAAGGGGCTCATCTTTTGTTTTTCAGCATAATAGCAGAAATTTGCCGTCCGTAATCGGGTTCGTTGCGGTGTATTGCACGGCGATAGGAGAAAAAACGCTGTTCATCTTGATAGGTACAAAGCTCTACACAAGAAGCATTAACACCTGCTTCTTTGAGTTGGTTTATAATAAATGCCCATAGATTAAAATAAAAGCGATTTATTTTGTCTGTTTTTAAAAAATATTTTTGGTATTTGCTGTGGTAATCAATAAATTGGTCGTAAAATTCATTTGTTACTTCATAGTGATAAGGGCCAATACAAGGTCCAAGGACTGCTGTTATTGATTGTCTTTTGGCTCCTTGTTTTTCCATAACAGCAATTGTTTTCTCGATAATTCCATTTAAGCTTCCACGCCAGCCAGCATGAGTTGCAGCGATGACTCTAGCTTGTGGATCAGCAAACAGAATGGGTCCGCAATCTGCTGTAAGAACCCCAATAACGAGTTCTGGGGTGGTTGTAACCAGAGCATCAGCTTGAGGAGGTGCACCGATAGTTGCTTGATGAGCTACGACAACGTTACAGGAGTGTATTTGATTAACTGTGACTAAATTTTGCGCTTCAATAGAAAAATAATTGGCAATCAAAAGACGATTCTGTACAATATATTCAAGTTGATCATTTGAACCTTTCCCAACATTAAGACTATGATAAAGATTTTTTGAAACACCACCTTGACGTGTAAAAAATCCATGTTTTATTCCATGGGGGTGTAAAGTAGAAAGATTTTTTGCAAGAATGGGATGAGGGATAGATTTCATAAAAGTTCCTTATGGAGATTATTTAAAGTGAGGATGGAGATGTTCATATTTGTCAATGAATATTTCAGATAATGATGTGCTTATTGACAAAAGCGCCGATCATTAAAATTGGGGAGGTATGGAGATATTTTTATCACTGAAATGTAAAACTTTAAATAATTTTCCCATCTGATCTGGACTAGCGAGCCGTTCGATGTCTTGGCGGATTTTGTCTTGCAAAGGAGCACTTTTGCCAACTCCAAGCTGGTTTGCGCGCTCCAGTAGCCCCATTTTAAAAAGAAATTCTCCTTGCTCTAAGATTTCAGCAAAACAGCCCTGTTCAAGAGCTATGTTTTTTAAAAAAGAAAAATCAACATGGGATGTTAAATCATGTTCACCAGGGGCATCAAAAACATCACGAAATCTATGTTTTGAGAGTGCTTGCAAGGTATCGCCAAAGGCAAGCTCACAAGCACCATAGTCGATAAGTAAAGCAGAACCTGTCACTTGCACTAAATGGTGGCTGATTTGTTGCATGAATTGATGCCGTAAGGGGGCATGTTCAAAAATTGTTCCGTCAGGCACTTTAGAACAATAGGTTTGTAGACAAGAAGAGGGAAGTTTATGCGGGGCAGCAATAAAGATGAAATCTCCATTTTGATTGACTGTAATGCGGCGCTCTTTCCATTCTCCATTGACTTTAATATATTGGTTGATAGGGAGTGTATCGAGAAATTCATTAGCAATGAGGAAGAGAGGATTTGAAGGAATTTGATTAAAATTTTCAATGCTATGGATTTGTTTTTGATAAGAGAAAAGGCGCTTTTTTTGTTCTTTTGCAAGTTTTTTGCTTATTTCGATCAGAAAAATTTCAGCAGCATTAAATGCCGTTTGAGAGAGCTTTTGGATAGTTCGCAAAATGTCATCCATCAAAGTTCCTCGTCCTGGACCTATTTCAGCGAGAATAAAAGGGTGAGGGCACCCTTGAGCTTTCCAGCTTGCAAGAGTCCAAATGCCAATCATCTCTCCAAATAATTGGCTTATTTCAGGTGCTGTAATGAAATCACCAGCATGTCCAAAAGGGGTTTGTGTGTGATAATAACCAAATTGGGGATCGGTGAGTGCCAACGTCATATATTGGCTAACAGTGATTGGTCCATTAAGGACAATAATTTCTTTAATTTTTTCTTTGAGATTGGCCATTTTCTGTCGGTTTATATTTAAAGGCGTGGAGAAGAAGATAAAACCCTACAAGAAGCATGGGAAGAGATAAAGCCATGCCATAGGTAAAACCAGTAGAATGGAAAAGAGTCGAAAACCATTCTGGATCTTCTTGAGGCGCACGGTAAATTTCAGAAATGCTGCGTGTTACTGCGTAGCCTATAATAAATGTTCCTGATACAGTACCGGGACGTTTTAATGCTTTGAACCCAAAAATAAGAAGACACAGGATGATGAAGAGAAGAAATCCTTCCATAAATGCTTCGTAAAGCTGGCTTGGATGGCGCGGTAAATAGTAAGGATCGAGAGGAAAACAAACAGCCCAAGGACGTGTAGTAATATTACCCCATAATTCTTGGTTAATGAAGTTGCAGATTCGTACAATGCCGATACCAATAGGAGCACCTGCAGCAATGATATCAAACATGGCTCGTATGTTAATACGATTTTTACGGGCAAACCAGATCATAGCAATGATAATACCAATAAGTCCGCCATGAAAGGACATTCCCCCATCCCATACGGCAATAATAGCACTTGGATGGTTAAAATAGTAAATGGGATCCCATACAAGAACTTGTCCTAAACGCCCTCCGACAACAACACTTATGGCAGACCAGACAACAAAATCTCCGATTTTTTCTTTATCCATAGGAGGATAGTTTCTATACCATAGAGATGTTTTTTTTAATAATTTTTGCGCATACCACCAAGCAAAAAGAATACCCAGCACGTAACCAAGTCCATACCAATGAAGTGTTATGGGACCTAGCTGGATAATAACAGGATCAAGAAAAGACGGAAAAGCAATGGTTGGACAAGACAAATTGTTCATGAGTTAAGCATCTTACATTATACGAGATGAATATGAAGTGACTCTGATGGTCAGAAATGACAGATGAATACACAATGGTCAAGTCAGTAGGGAGGCTAGTCAGAAAGGGAGATAGATTTCCACTGATTTATCGCGGTAAAAAATATGGTGATAAAAGGAATATTAAAAAATCTTAAACAAAATCATTATGAAAAATCTGCACAGTATGTAAAATATAGAGTAAAAGGAACAAATTACAGTATCTAAATGTTATGAGAATACGCTATAATGCGTGCGTCAATAATTAAAATTTAAGGAAAAAGGTTATGCGTAATGGATCAAATCGTATTCTTGATGAATTAGCAAAATTAGCAACGGATGCTGCTGACGTTGCGCAAGGCATACGACGTGAAGCTGGAACAGCTTTTCGTGTGCAGGCTGAAAAGATAGCAAACAAACTTGATCTTGTTTCTCGCGAAGAGTTTGAGACTTTTAAGGAGATGGTGCTGAAAATCCATGCTGATAACGCTGATTTGAAAAGACGCCTTGATGATTTAAAAAAAGATGATTAAAAAAAAAACGCAGACACAAAAAAGTAAAATAGTTTAAAAAAAAGAATCTTCAAAAAAATATCCCCAATTTTTCAATATGATGCGTGAAACTAAAAAATGCTTAATCTTGAGTCTGTTAGAGCGGAGCATTTGTTTATTTTTGATTTTTTTTTGGGTAAAGTACATTTTTTTGAATCAGGGGGGCTGGCGCTATGAAATTGTATCAATACACTGAAAAGACTTGATGATTCGTTTTATGACTATCAGGTTGCCCTAAACAGCGCGATTGTGTTCTGGGTGTTTGTGTACTGTCGATGTTTTTATGTGTATTTGTTTGGTGTAAAGGTTCTGATTGTAGCAAAATATTGTTACAGTTGAGACGGTTTATATTCTGTTGACAATGTTTTAAGATGATTGAGGATTGTGATGAGGCTTGCATTTTGCGCCACAGAAAGAAAAGAGCACCCTGTTGACTTTATCGAACAGATTGCCTGTGAATATGATTGGTCGTTTGAGCGGGATGCACAAGATGAAATTAGCGTTTGTGTGGAAGGAAAACGCGCAAACTATCGTCTTGCTTTTTCATGGATGGAAGAGCATGAAGCACTTCATTTAGCTTGTTCGTTTGATCTCTCTATTAAAAATGCTCGAACAGCTGAAATACAGCGCTTATTGCTAGCAATTAATGAAAAGTTGTTGTTGGGACATTTTGATTACTGGCAAAGGAATAATTCAGTTATTTATCGACAAGGTCTTCTTTTGGCTGGTGGGATGCATCCATCTCATATACAGGTTGAAACATTGTTGATACATGCACTTAAAGCCTGTGAAAGCCATTATGTTGCATTTCAGATGGTTGCTTTGTCGGGAGAAAGTGCTTACAAGGCACTACAGTACACTTTGTTTGAAACTGTAGGGAATGCCTAAAATATACAGTCTGTTATTTTTACAGACGGTTTGCGGAAATATTGCTCATAGGGGGACATCAAGAATAGCGCGCACTCCCCCGAGTGGGCTCTCATCTAATTGTATATTGCCACCATGGCTGCGTGCTATGTCTTGAGCAATAGAAAGACCAAGTCCTGTTCCACTTGCATCTTGATTTCGCGCTTTATCAAGTCGAAAGAATGGCTTAAAAACTTCTGTGCGCATATTTTTATGAATTCCAGGTCCATTATCATCGATTATTAATATAAAAGATTCTTGTTGAGAGTTAGCGGTTAGTTTAACGGTCGTGCCGTAACAAAATGCATTTGATACAAGATTGCTGACCAAGCGTGTAAAAGCACGGGGACGTACTTGTATTTCTGTAGGACCTTCAATAGTGTAAGAAAATTGACGTTTGTGAAGACGAGCATCGGTGGAGAATTTTTGCATAAGAGCATTTAAATCAAAAGTCTTGACACTTTCACTTCCTTCACCACGAGCAAAAGCAAGATAATCTTCTAACATATTTTGCATGTCACTTACATCTTGCTCAAGCGGTTTAATATCAAAGTCAGTATTTACTAATGCCAGCTGAAGTTTAAAGCGTGTAAGAATGGTTCTTAAATCATGACTTACTCCTGAGAGCATCATGGTACGTTGTTCAATTTGGCGTTCAATACGTTCACGCATGCGTAAAAAAGCGATGCCTGCACGTCGGACTTCATCAGCTCCTTGTGGTTGAAATCCTTTTGGTAAAGGACGACCGCGTCCAAAGCTTTCTGCTGCTTCAGCCAATTGTTGAATCGGTTTGATTTGATTGCGTAAAAAGTAAATTGCTATCAGCAATAAAACAAGAGCTGTTCCTACCATCCAGCTTAAAAAAATAGCAGTATTGGAAGCATAGGCTTGGCTGCGTGGAGCAAAGACGCGTAAAATGTTGTGACCAAGGTGGATACGGATTTCAACAAGATCAGAATCTCCTACGGTATCGATCCAGAAGGGACGGTTAATTTGGCGGGTGATTTCTTCACTTAAAAAATAGTCAAGAATTGCAAAAAATGGCTTAGGTCCTGGAGGGGGTAAGGAGGTAGGAGATAGAATAGAAATATTTAATCCCATACGTTGTTGTGCAATACGCTTGATATCTTCATAGTTATCTTGTTGGGGATATGTTTCAAGAATATCAATAATGGCTGAAATATCATGCACGACAGCCGTTGAAAGACGCTCCGTTACCATTTGCCAATGGCGTTCCATAAAGACATAAGCAATCACCGTTTGCAGAAGCACCATGGGAGCAATGATAATGATCAAAGAGCGAGCATAAAGCCGTTTAGGCATTTTTTTCGTTAACCATCGAAGAAAAAATCTTAAAGGTTTGATCATTCTTGTGCCTATTCAATAGAGAGTTTATACCCTATTCCTCGCACGGTTTGGAGCCATATAGGCAGTGCTGGGTTTTTTTCGATCTTACGACGAAGGCGGTTGATCTGCACATCAATGGCACGTTCACTTATATTGCTGTCATCGGTCGCGAATTTATGGCGCGGAATTGTATCGCCTGCATTTTCGGCAAACATGACCATCATTTCTTGTTCTTTATCTGTTAATTTAATAATTTCTCCTCCTTTTTTGAGTTCGCGTCGTGAAATTGAAAATATATAAGGACCAAAAACTATTTGCTCAATTTTAGGTTGGTGAGGGGGAAAACCACGTCGTAAAATGGCGTTGATGCGAAGGAGAAGTTCACGAGGGTCAAACGGCTTAGCCAGATAATCATCTGCCCCTGCTTCTAATCCACGGATACGATTGTCTATTTCTGATAAAGCTGTTAACATAAAGATAGGGACATCTTTTGTTTGGCGGAGTGAATGAGTGAGATCAATACCGTTTTCGCCAGGCATCATGACATCAACAATAAGAAGATCAAAATCTAAACTTACTAACAGTCGTCTTGCTTCATTCGCATTAGCTGAAACTGAAACACGAAATCCATTTTTAATGAGAAACTGAAATAAAAGATTGCGAATACGTGTATCGTCATCAATCACAAGAAGGTGAGGGGCATCGTCACACAAAACTTGAACGTGATTGCTCATTCTTAAAAAAACCTTGATAAAAATTTAGTTTACACAAAATGCAAGTTTACATAAGTTGTATAAAGCTGTCGAGCAGCACCTTTACCTTAAAGGAAAGAAAGTTTTATTTATAAATTTAAAAAAGTTATTTTTGAAAAGGATATTATGGGTAGTCTTAATATACATATTATTCCAGTTACGACATTCCAACAAAATTGCACTTTGCTTTTTGATAGTGAATGTAAAACGGGGGTTCTCGTTGATCCTGGTGGTGATTGGCCACGAATTCAAGACGTAATCGAAAAGAATGGTGTTATCGTTGAGGCTATTTGGATAACACATGGTCATTTTGATCATGTAGGAGCAGCAATGCAAGTGAAAGAAGCGCTTAATGTAAAAATTATCGGTTCACATCGCGATGATAAGCCTGTGATGGATGCCGTGAGCGAAAGCGCAAAAAATTATGGCATCACTGATGCTTGCATCTGTATTCCTGACCAATGGTTAGAAGATGGTGAGTGCGTTCATTTTGCTGGACATGTGTTTAAGGTTTTTCACACCCCAGGACATTCCCCTGGTCATGTTATTTATTTCAATGAAAAAGAGCGCTTAGCCCTCTTGGGTGATGTTCTCTTTCGTGGTTCTATTGGACGTACGGACTTCCCCTTCTGTTCTTATGAAAAATTGATACAATCTCTTCGAGAAAAAGTTTTACCCTTAGGCGATGATGTTTGTTTTATCTGTGGGCATGGTCCCAAAAGTAGCATAGGCTATGAGCGCCAAAATAATCCTTTTCTTCAAGATTTTAATATATGAGCAAATAAAAAACGCTTTGAAGCGTTTTTTTTGCCATTTAAGACTTTTTAGTAGGGCAGAACAGAAGTTAATTTATTGGGGCATAACAAACGTGTTCCAAACCATTACGGTCTCGGAAAGTTCCTGTTTTAGGGTTGAAAGAACGGTATTTTTTCTTGCAATAGTTAAGCCAATCAGATTCTAATGATTGTTGTACTGGCTCATATTCCACCGTTTGCGGAGCTTCATAAATTATCTGTTCTTGTGGAACCTGTTGATATACAATTTGATGCTGTGGTGCGGTTTGATAAACAACTTGTGGCTGTTCTGATTTTTTAAAAATTTTGCCGAGAAGTGCACCTGCTGCAAGAGCAAGAATGCCCATTGCTAAAGCTTCTCCTGAGTTATTTATATTAATACTACTGTGTTTTGTCTTTTTGCGCTCGACATAATGATATGTCTTGTGTTCAACATGATGGTGTTGTTGTGCTCCCCATTTATGGCTAACATAATGACGCGTGTGGGGGTTATCAAAAGAGTGATGTTCACTATGAGAAAAATGGGAGCTAAAATTGTGAGACGGTAAACCAGCCTCCCTTCTCATGTCATAGTTATGATACCATGCCATATCTGCAAGCGTTGGATTTAATGGCATCAAAACGGTTGCAGTAGACATTGCTGATAATACCGCTAATCTGAAGAGTTTTTTCATAATGATGCTCCTTGTGTCAATTCGTATTTTTCACATCCTACACGTTTCAAACTGAATAGAGACTGAACAATTTTGGACTTTATTGTGACAAAAAAACAAAAATTCATTTAGTTAAAACTATTATCAATACAGTAAAATAAAATCATGACAGAATTTTGATTTCAATTAATGTACTCTTCTTAAGATTAATTAAGCAGCTTGTATTTAGAGCACCAGATTTTTTACTATTGGTTATAAATTATTTATTGATGAGTAATTTTTTATTGCTTGATACAATATGAATTGAACAATAGGTGTATGAACAAAAGTTATCGTTTTTTATTATAGGCTTATGGTGCTAAGATAGAACCTTATTTGTGTGATTGAATACAGTCCTGTTTGACCACTCTCTTGTGAGGCTAAATATTGAGTTCGATATCATATTATAACTGTATAAATATAATATATTGCGGGAACTTTTTTTGATATATGGGAAACATTCTTGTTGGGATATGGCTGTTAGTTTGACAGTATTGGCATAACAAAATGCATTTGACACAAGATTGCTGATGAGACGCCTGAAGGCACGTGGGCGTGCTTGTATTGGTGTAGGGCTTTCAATGGTGTAGGAAAATTGACGTTTGTGAAGATGCACATCGGTAGAGAATTTTTGCATAAGAGCATTTAAATCAAAAGTTTTAACACACTCACTTTCTTCACTACGGGCAAAAGCAAGGTAATCTTCTAACATGTTTTGCGTGTCGCTCACATCTTGTTCAAGCAGCTTGATATCAAAGTCAGTATTTGCTAACGCTTGCTGAAGTTTAAAACGGGTGAGAATGGTTCTTAAATCATGGCTTACACCCGAAAGCATCGTGGTGCGTTGTTCGATATAGTTAGAAGATGGTGAGTGTGTGTATTTTGCTGGACATGAGTTTAGGGTTTTACATACACTGGGGCATTCCCCTGGTCATGTTATTTATTTCAATGAAAAAGAGCGCTTAGCCCTCTTGGGTGATGTTCTCTTTCGTGGTTCTATTGGACGTACGGACTTCCCCTTCTGTTCTTATGAAAAATTGATACAATCTCTTCGAGAAAAAGTTTTACCCTTAGGCGATGATGTTTGTTTTATCTGTGGGCATGGTCCCAAAAGTAGCATAGGCTATGAGCGCCAAAATAATCCTTTTCTTCAAGATTTTAATATATGAGCAAATAAAAAACGCTTTGAAGCGTTTTTTTTGCCATTTAAGACTTTTTAGTAGGGCAGAACAGAAGTTAATTTATTGGGGCATAACAAACGTGTTCCAAACCATTACGGTCTCGGAAAGTTCCTGTTTTAGGGTTGAAAGAACGGTATTTTTTCTTGCAATAGTTAAGCCAATCAGATTCTAATGATTGCTGGAGTGGCTCATATGCCACCGTTTGCTGCACTTGATAAACTCTTTGATTTTGCGGAACTTTTTGATAAATTACCTGATTTTGTGGTACTATTTGATAAACCACTTGTGGCTGTTCTGGTTTTTTTAAAATTGTACCAAGAATCGTACCTGTTGCAAGACCAAGAATACCCACCGCTAAAGCATCTCCTGAGTTATCTATATGAATATTACTGTGTTTTGTCTTTTTGCGCTCGACGTAATGATATGTTTTGTTTTCAACATGATGATAATGGTGGTGGTGGTGATGATGGTGTTGTTGTTGTTCCGTCTTACTATGTTTGGCTACAGACCTTTCATGTTTGGCTTTAAATCTTCTCTTGTCGTCATCAGAACTCTTGTGGAAATCATCAACAAACTTTTGGAAATCATCAGATAAAAAGCTACGTTTTTTATCAGAACAATGGGAGCGAGAAAAACCGCAAGGCAGAATATCAGCTTTCTTCCTCATTTCCCTTATCGCATCATCTGTTTCTTTACGCATCTTCCTCATCATATCATCTATTTCTCTCGAGATAGAGTCACTACGATTCCATGCCATATCCGCAAGCGTTGCATTTAGCGGCATCAAAACGGTCACAGTTGACATTGCTGATAATACCGCTAACCTGATCACTTTTTTCATAATGATGCTCCTTGTGTAAATTCGTATTTTTCACATCCTACACGTTTCAAACTGAATAGAGCCTGAACAATTTTGGACTTTATTGTGACAAAAAAATAAAAATTTATTTAGTTAAATCTATCGCGGAGACAGTAAAATGAAATCATAACAGAATTTTGATTTCAATTAATGTACTCTGCTTGAGGTTAATTAATAAGTTTGTATTGAGAGTCCACGATTTTTTACTATGGAATATAAACTCTTTATTTAGGGATAATTTTTTATTGTTTGGTACAATATGAATTGAACAATAGGGATATGAATAAAAGTTATCATTTTTTATCATAGGCTTATGGTGCTATGATAAAGTCTTATTTTACTTTATTTGTATTATAGGACAGTGTCCTATTTGAATATTTTCTTGTAAGGATAAATAATATTGAGTTAGATATCAGAGTATAACTGTATAAAGATAATATATTTTAGAAATTTTTTATAAAATGTTCTCTCTCATGTTGTTTTAGACAAATTGAAGCACCCTTGATGTTGGAGGTTGTCTATTTTTCGGATAACGCTGTTTGCTTTTGAGCTTTCGTCTTTTTTTAGAAGAGCTGAAGATTATTTTATGCGGTTTGAAATTTTTTGCTCCTTCATTGATTGCGTTTTTTTCGTTTTATTGTTGCTTGATTAGGGGTGTTTTTACGAGATTTTCCTTTTTGATTTTCCAAAATACCAGTGTCCATGGTTGGTCCCATGTGTGCAAGGTTTGGTTTGGAGAAAAGACTTGGTTGTAATACGCGCTCATGGGTGGATTGTTCGCTATGATGTGTTAAGGGATTTTCCGCGAGTTCTAGTTCTATCTTTTGTAATTGTTTGATTTCATCGCGAAGGTGTGCTGCTTCTTCAAAATTAAGATCAGCAGCTGCTTCATGCATTAATTTTTCGAGGTGTTTAATATGAGATGCTAAATTGTTGCCAACCATATTTTTTTTCTCGATGACATCAGGGATATTTGTACGAATATGGTTGTTTTCATAGCATGAATTGAGAATATCTCCGATATTTTTTTTGATACTTTTCGGTGTGATATGGTGTTCTTCATTATAGGCTATTTGTTTTTGTCGACGTCTTTGTGTCTCCTGTAAGGCTCGTTTTATGGAACCAGTGATCGTATCTGCATAGAGGATAACACGGCCATCTACGTTACGTGCAGCACGTCCGATTGTTTGTATGAGGGAAGTTTCAGAGCGCAAAAAGCCCTCTTTATCGGCATCTAGAATGGCAACAAAACCACATTCTGGAATATCTAAGCCTTCTCGGAGCAAGTTGATACCGATGAGGACATCAAAGGTGCCAAGCCGAAGATCGCGTAGAATTTCAATGCGTTCTAATGTATCAATGTCGGAATGCATATAGCGTACACGAATACCTTGTTCGTGGAGATATTCCGTTAAATCTTCGGCCATACGCTTGGTTAGGACGGTCACTAGTGTGCGGTAGCCTTTTTGAATTGTTTTACGAATTTCATTCACAACATCATCGACTTGATTTTTGGCTGGACGAACCTCTGTTGGTGGGTCAACAAGCCCTGTGGGGCGAATAACTTGTTCTGCAAAAGTACCGTGAGATTGTTCTATTTCCCACCGTCCAGGTGTTGCGGAGACAGCAATCGTTTGTGGGCGCATAGCATCCCATTCTTCAAAGCGCAAAGGACGGTTATCCATACAAGAAGGGAGGCGAAAACCATATTCTGCTAAGGTTGCTTTTCTGCGAAAATCACCTCGGTACATACCACCAATTTGGGGAATGGTTACATGGCTTTCATCGATAAAAACAAGAGAATTGAGTGGAATATATTCGAATAAAGTTGGGGGTGGTTCACCGGGATTTCGTCCTGTTAAATAACGTGAATAATTTTCAATTCCTGGACATGAACCGGTGGTTTCCAACATTTCCAAATCAAAAACTGTACGTTGTTCTAAACGTTGTGCTTCTAAAAGACGTCCAGCTTCGTTCAACTCATCGAGGCGTTGAACGAGTTCCATTTTGATAGATTTCATCGCTTGGTTAAGTGTTGGGCGTGGTATTACGTAGTGTGAGTTGGCATAAATTTTAATTGATTGAAGATCGCCTGTTTTTTGTCCGGTGAGAGGATCAAATTCCGTAATTGTTTCCACTTCATCGCCAAAGAGCGAAATACGCCAAGCACGATCTTCGAGGTGGGCAGGGAAAATTTCGATTGTATCCCCTCGTACACGAAAGGAACCACGAACGAAGTTGATATCTTGTCGATAATACTGTTGAGAGACTAAATCAGCCAAGAGTTTTCGTTGATTGAGTTTGTCCCCTTTTTCTATTTCGAAGGTCATGGCCGTATAGGTTTCTACGGAACCAATTCCGTAGATGCAGGAGACAGATGCGACGATAATAACATCATCACGCTCTAAGACAGCGCGTGTTGCAGCATGGCGCATACGGTCGATTTGTTCATTAATTGAGGATTCCTTTTCAATATAAGTGTCTGAGCGTGCAACATAGGCTTCTGGTTGATAATAGTCATAATAGGAAACAAAATATTCGACGGCATTATGGGGAAAAAAACTTTTAAATTCCCCATAAAGCTGCGCTGCTAGAGTTTTATTGGGAGCTAAAATCAGAGCTGGACGCTGTGTTTTTTCAATGATATTGGCCATTGTATAGGTTTTCCCTGAGCCGGTAACACCCAAAAGCACTTGTGTACGTTCATTTTTTTGAATTCCCTCAACCAGAGTTTTAATGGCTTGAGGTTGATCTCCCGCTGGTTTAAAAGATGTTTCGAGTTGAAATGGAATACCACCTTCAGATTTTTCAGGACGAATGGGGCGGTGAGGTGTCCATAATGCACCATTCTTAAAAAGAGGATTACCTGAAGCAATAAGAGCAGAAAGAGCTTCTACTGTTGCAGTAACACCATTTTTCATTGTTGTATCCTTTGATAGAAAAGTGCTGGTGATTTTAAAGAAAATACTAATTTTTACAAATTTATTACGACAACAGCAAAACGTTATTGAACAGATTTGTTTTGGTTTATTGGAGCCTTCATTAGGATATTGATCAAGTTTTTTATGAGACAAATTCTTCGAAGTATTTCTTTGGAAGGAGCATATTTGTGGTTGTTCGTGAACACTATTGTATTTTTGCCATGATGATATTCAAGAGGGCATAAGTTATTATGGCTGTTATGGAGAATAATCGGTACGTTTGGGCATTAAAGACATTGTATATGTGTGATAAAGATCATTTCCATCTTTAAATGAAAGATAACGAGATGACACCCAACCTATTTGAGTGTTATATCGGATATGGCACCAATTTCCTTCACAGTTTTTAACAAAAACTAATTCTCCAGCAGAGATTAAGCCGCAAAGTGCATATTGAGTGCTGGGACCTGTTCTAAAATTAAGATTTCTCGTAACAAAAGCATCTGCTGCCTCTGATATTGTTGTGGCTAAAAAGAAAGAGCCAAACATAAAAAAAATGACGATTTTTTTCATTTTTCTGTAAAGAATTTCTTTAGAGATTTTCTATCCTTCTCTCTTCATATTCTATATAATTTCTTTTACTAGATTATGATAAAACAGAAAAAAATACAATTCTTTCTTCTTTAGGACACTTTAAAGAGAAGAGTGAAGTTTAACGTTTTAAACACCAAAATGAGATGTTTTAATCACTATTTGTGCATGTTTTGTTTCCTTTATTTATTTTTATATGGAAAACAGCGATACTGTACTATATAATAAAAAAGATCGTAGTTTTCGGATTCCAAAAGTAATTTTGGAAGCCGTTTTTTGTATTTTTATTAAACCTTCCGTGTAATAGAAAGGGACGGATTATGGAAAAAGTTCCGATGACTACAGCTGGTTTTGAGAGTCTTAAAGAAGAGTTGCGTTGGCGTCAACAACAGGAGCGTCCGCGAATTATTGAAGCAATTTCTGAGGCGCGTGCGCATGGTGATTTATCTGAAAATGCTGAGTATCATGCAGCTAAAGAAGCACAAAGTCATAATGAGGGGCGTATAAATGAGCTTGAAGATTATATCGCACGAGCAGAAGTTATAGATGTCTCGCGTCTTTCAGGTGACAAAATAAAATTTGGTGCAACCATTAAACTCTTGGATGAGGATACTGAGGAAAAAAAAGTGTATCAGATCGTAGGGGATCAAGAAGCTGATGTAAAGGTTGGTAAAATCTCTATTTCTTCGCCTATCGCACGTGCACTTATTGGCAAGCAAGAAGGTGATGTGATTGAGGTGAATGCACCAGGTGGTGCGCATAATTACGAGATCATTAAGGTTCAGTACATCTAAATAACATATGGATTATTATGCGTGTATCTTTGGACGAAACTGAAATTATTGCGCCTCACTTTAAAAGGCGTTTGTCGGGAGTAACATCTACGATTATTCAGCTTATTCCACTGCAACGCGAACAGGGTGTGCGTATATCCACTTTGGGGTTTGGTTTACCACGAACTTTACCAACTCTTGCCTTTAGGGACCTTTTCGGACTTTGGAAAAGTCCGAAAGGGAAGCCGTTTCGTATTTGGCATGCACGACGCAATATTGAGATGCTTTGTGGGATCTTTTTGCGCGATGTTTTGCGAATGAAGCTGAAACTTATCTTCACATCGGCTTCACAACGTCATCATAAGCCTTTTACCAAATGGTTGATTCGCTGTATGGATAGGGTTATCGCTACCAGTACACGTACGGGCGTCTATTTAGAAGTGCCTCATAAGGTTATTATGCATGGGGTGGATGTGAGGCGTTTTACTCCACCACACACTCTTGATGATTACTTTTCTTCGACAGGATTTCCAGGAAAATATGCGGTAGGATGTTTTGGGCGTCTGCGCTACTCAAAGGGAACAGATTTATTTGTTGATGCCATGATAGCATTATTGCCTGACTATCCTGAATGGACAGCACTTATCGCTGGTCGTACGACAGAGCAATATTATCATTTTGAAAAAGAATTACGCCAAAAGATTGCTAAGGCTGGTCTGGATGATCGCATTATTTTTCTTGGTGAGATTCTGGACATCCCTTTATGGTACCGTCGTTTAACACTTTATGTTGCACCCTCTCGTACAGAAGGTTTCGGTTTAACACCATTAGAAGCAATGGCATCACAGGTTGCGGTTGTAACGAGTGATGCAGGAGCTTATAAAGAATTGGTTGTAGAAGCGACAGGAACAGTTGTAAAAGCAGGAGATGGAGCGGCTTTAACAGCAGCAATTGAACCTTATTTTGCTGATGTAGAAAAAACATTGGCATCCGGAAAGAAAGCTTTAACCCATGTTCGTACGCACTTTCCTTTGGAAAAAGAGGCAAGCAAGATTGAAAGTGTTTACAAAGAACTGTTTGCAGAAAAAAGACTTTGATTATTATATCAAAAATCTTCTTGAGGAATGATAAAAGTATTTTCCTTAAAGGTTTTTCATAGTTATCAAGAAAACAGCTCAATGATATAAATGTTATTTTACAAAATTTATATTGTCTTTAGTAGAACACTATAAGAAGTTCCCAAAATTTTGGATAAAAGATTAAAAATGTATACGCTTGAGAGCGATATGTAGTTTATGATAAAGCATACTAGGAGAGAAGAAAGCTACTTTTATTCATTGATATTTTAGAATAAGAAAATAATGCTTTAACTCAAGTCTGGGGATTTATGCACTATCTTATACGGGGTCGTGCTGATATTGTTGGTTTTGTAAGACTTAAATAGATAGCAAAAAAAACGTTTTCTTGTCTTAAAAAGATAATGATGGTATCTCCATGGATAAAATAGTCGTACATATTTTCAATAAATTCATGATAAGATGGATTTAAGATCAATATATATATATATATGATTTTTATAGATAACTTACCTTTTCAATTTGAATAAGAGCTTTGAGTAGCGTAAGATTTTCTTATGTCAAATCTGTTGATATTAACAATGAGAGCTATCTTCTTGCACATCACAATTGGAAGAAGGCATGTGGTGGATAAAAACTATTGAAGACAGGGTGTAAAGAGATTTCTTATAAATTGTCTGAAATGCAGGCTGTTACGACATTAATAGAAAGAAAATAATATGGTGGTACTAATTTATATCTTATTTTTTGGTACCGACTTGCACCTTATTGTTATTTAAGTAAAAATGATGGTGCCCATTTTATATCTTTCATGAGGGCTGTCGTGAAATGGGGGTGATGAGTATTGTGAGATGTTTTTTACAAGCTTGTGAGTTCGTAATATAATAGCATTTTTTTCTATAAGGGTGTAACTCTATTAAAGAGAAAAAACACTTTTATCAGCAAATATTCATATTTTTTGCATGAGAGATTATTCGTAAAAAAGAATGTTCTATGCGTCCACTTTATTTGATAAAGAAGATCAATAAAGTGAAGTTTTATATGTTATGGCTTTGAAAATATTGGTATTTGATTGTTTTTGTTGAATTATTTTATATCATTGATATGATGTTTTGTATGAAATTTTAGGAAATCTTCAGTAGATTGGGTGAGGAGTGAATATTATGACGCATACTGTTCTCGCCTTTTTATCTTGTCAATTTTTTATCATGGTAGCATAAAATATCTCTGCATTAGAATTGTTCACGCCAGAAAGCGGGAATAAAAAGGACGAATATTGTTATGATTTCAAGGCGTCCAGCTAACATTAGAAAACTTAAAATCCATAAAGCATGATCGTTGATTGTAGAGAAATTACCAGTGGGGCCAATAATATCTCCAAAGCCTGGACCAACATTTGAAAGTGCGGTTAAGACCCCCGTAAAGGCAGAGGTAAAGTCAAGACCGGTTGTAAGCAAAAGTGCAGTGCCGATAACAAGGCAAAACATATAAAGACAGACAAAAAACAAAACGGCTTGAGCAACATCATTTGATATATTTGAGTGATCGTAGCGCGCTTTTACAACGACATTAGGAGAAAGAAGTTTTTCTATATTTGTTTGTGTAATACGCCAAAGAATAATGAGGCGATTGATTTTCATGCCACCAGAAGTAGAACCAGCACATCCGCCTGTAAAAGAAACAATAAAGAAAATTCCAAGCGCAAACGGTCCCCAAAGTTGATAATCTTCAGCGCTGTAACCGGTGGTGCTAATAATGGATGAAAGGTGAAAAATGACATCAAGGAAAATCAAGTGGAACGCGCGATGATCATAAAACCGTAGCCATGCCGCTAAAGCAAAGCTGAAAAGGAGAACGATATGGAGAAAAACAATCACTTGTGGGTCAAGGAAGCGTTTAGAGTGTCCAGGAAGGACTAATTTAACATAAAGTACGAAAGGTAAAGCAGAAAGCAACATGAAGATTGTTGAAATAATTAAGATGGCTGGTGTATCAGAAAAATAGCCAAAAGAAGCATCATGCGTTGAAAAACCAGCTGTTGCTACTGTACTCATTGCATGGTTAATGGCATCAAATAAATTCATGCCTGCAGCAAAATAAGAAAGCATACAAGCCAATGTTAACCCAACATAAGCGATGATAATTCCGTTAGCAATTTGGTTGATGCGAGGCAATATTTTTTCAGATTTATCAGATGATTCCATATGAAAAAGTCGCACGCCACCCACACGCAGTGAAGGCAAAATTAAGAGGGCTAAACCGATAAAACCAATGCCCCCAATCCAGCATATAAGAGAACGCCATAATAAAATACTTCGCGATAAATTATCAAGATCAGAAAGGACTGTGGAGCCTGTTGTTGTAATTCCAGAAACAGATTCAAAAATGGCTCCTGCTAGAGAAATGGGAAGAGGAGAAAGATAAAGAGGTAAGGCACCTACGATGCTTCCTGTAAGCCAAAGACAAACAGTGAGCATAAAGCCAAGCCGTGCTGAAAAGCGACAAGTAGCTCCCTTAGTTGCTAAAAGAATCAGCGTTGCTAACATGGTGGTTATGGCACAAGAATAGAGAAAGCTTATCCAATTACGATTGTTGTCGTGCAAATCCACAAAAATTGGCAAAAGCATTGCTCCTCCCATGATTAAGGCAAAACGTGCACAGACATTGATAATAAATTGAAAAATGATCGTTCCCTATCTTTGTATCTCTTTTTATTATGGTTTTGTGCTCATAAGAAGTTACATTTTTCTCTTTATAGGATAAGGATTAATTCTTAACATTAGCGTGCCTTGATGAATTAGTAATCAGACCTTTTCATAAAACTTGAAAAGAAGTATACATAACATAATTAGGGCTCTTGAAAAATATTTTTTTAAAAGGCTGCATTCCGTTATCATTTATAGAATAATTAATTTATAATAAAGTGAAGGGGATTTAATGGTACAATCGCATATTCGTCTGCTGATTATTGGCTCAGGTCCGGCTGGTTATACAGCGGCGGTCTATGCAGCAAGAGCAATGCTTAAGCCTGTTTTGGTGACGGGCTTGCAGCAGGGGGGACAATTGACAATTACAACTGATGTTGAGAATTATCCAGGTTTTGCAGATCCCATTCAAGGACCATGGTTGATGGAACAAATGGCAAAACAAGCTGAGAATATGGGGACAAAAATTGTTTATGATACAATTATAAAGGCTGATTTGTTGAAGTATCCTTTTGTCTTATATGGGGATTCAGGAACACAATATTCTTGTGATGCACTGATTATTGCAACAGGAGCTCAAGCGCGCTGGCTTGGTTTAGAAAGTGAACAGACCTTTATGGGCGGAGGTGTTTCCGCTTGTGCTACATGTGATGGCTTTTTTTATCGTGATAAGGACGTTATTGTCGTGGGAGGAGGAAATACGGCTGTTGAAGAAGCACTTTATTTATCGCATTTGGCTAAAAGTGTAAGCGTGGTTCACAGGCGGGGGCAGTTTCGGGCAGAAAAAATTTTACAAGATAGGTTGCTGGCTTGTAATAATGTGCGTGTTCTTTGGGATCATGTGGTTGAAGAAATTGTGGGGCTGCCAGCTCAAGATTCAATGGGCGCTGTTGTAACAGGGGCACGTCTGAAAAATGTTAAGACAGGTCACGAGATGAAAGTGAATGCAGAGGGCATATTTATTGCCATTGGGCATGATCCTGCTGTTTCTCTGTTTGAAGGACAGCTGAAACAAAAACGAGGCGGCTATTTATGGACAGCACCCGACTCAACAGCAACAAGCATTGCTGGTGTTTTTGCTGCTGGGGATGTGACAGATGAAACATTCCGCCAAGCTGTAACAGCTGCGGGAAGAGGATGTATGGCAGCGTTGGAAGCAGAACGGTTTTTGGATATACCCAGGCGTTAGTCATTCATTGAGAACATAGAGAATATAGAGGTAGAATTAATTGTGGCGCCACCGTTGGATTGGGATAAGTTAAGGGTTTTTCACGCTGCAGCAGAAGCGGGATCTTTTACGCATGCTGCTCAAAAACTTCATTTATCTCAATCAGCCGTTTCACGACAGGTTTCGGCTTTAGAACAAGAGGTTGGGGTATCCTTATTTCAACGTCATGCGCGTGGTTTGATTCTTACAGAACAGGGAGAAACTCTTTATCGTACAGCTCATGATGTTTTGATGAAGCTTGAAAGTGTGCGTTTGCAATTAAGTGAAAGCTATGCAAAACCAACGGGGCACTTGCGTGTGACCTCGACCTTTGGAATGGGGGCAGGGTGGATTGCAGAGCGTATGCCAGAATTTCTTAGTCTTTATCCTGATATGCAGGTTCAGCTTTTGCTTTCCGATGAAGAGCTTGATTTGACAATGTGTCATGCGGATTGTGCTGTTCGCTTACATCAACCCAAACAACCTGATCTTATACAAAGAAAACTCTTTACAATTCATATGCATGTCTATGCTTCGGAAAAGTATATTGCAAATTATGGAAAGCCGGAAAAATTGTCTGATCTCGATGAGCATCGTATTATTTCGTTCGGTGAACCTGTTCCACCTTATTTGTCTGGTTTAAATTGGTTGGAAAAGGCTGGTAGAAGTGATGGATCATTGCGCGTTTCAGTTTTACAAATCAACAATATCATCTCAATAAAGAATGCGCTTATGCGTGATCTTGGGATTGCTGTGCTTCCTGATTATATCGTCAATAATGATGAGCATTTAGTGCGTCTTTTTCCTGATATGGTTGATATTCCTTCTTTTGATACTTTTTTTTGTTATCCTTATAATTTAAAGAATTTGGCAAGGTTAAATGCTTTTCGAGATTATATTTTTTTAAAAGCTCGCCAGTGGTCTTTTTAATATTAATATCTTAATTTATAAGGAATAATTAGCTGTTTTGCAACTTGAGACTCCCGTAATATTCTTTCGTTTCAAATTTGCCTATATTGAATCAATTAAAATTATTTGTTGCACATTAAAAGTGGAGGGAGTTCGTACGGGTAAATATTTTTGAAAAGAGGGATAAATGTTTTTTATGAATGCTAGCAACCGTGAGGGTTATTATATATTGAAAAATGGACAATCGTGTGATGGTGTAGTTAACATTTTTACTATTTAATTAAAGAGAGTGGTACATGATGGAGACAAATTTAAAGCTATGTGTTTATTGCATAGCAGATACGCTTAAGTCTTTATTGTGCTTTTCCTTATAAAATGACATAGAATACTATCTCTTGATTATGTTGCCTCCCAGTTTCGTTTTCTTGAGTGTTCCCTTACGAAGATCTATCAGATTGATTTTATCTCTGAGGATTTTCCAAATTTGCCGGACATATGTCCGGCTTTTTTTTAAATTTTTGAAAGAGTCCCTAGAAATTGCAATATATGGGAAGATGATAAAGAAAAAATTTCGAAACTGGTGGATATCCAACAATTTTTTTAAGAATACTAAAATTCAATGAGGAGTTTGAGAGGGGATATTCTATTGTACTGTAAAAGTCTGTCTTTTAGGGGTGTGATATAAAATATTTAAAACCTTATACATGAAGTGCTTTTTATTAGAATGTGAGGTGAATATTTAAGGCAGGTCTTGTTCATAAAGCCTATGAAGTAAATCAAGTAGTTATTAAATAGAACTTAAAGGAAACTGGATTGCTTACACAACGATGGGAGGTGGCTTCTTCTTCGTTTTAGGACGAAGAAGAAGCTGAGAAATAGAAGAGATTTTATTGTAAGGGCCTTTGATTATAAGGGCAATTGTGTTTAAAAGTGCTCGGTCTTTTTTAGAGTTATAAATTGAATGGAGAAAGTAGAATAGGCTTGTCATCTCTTATGATAATAGACCGATTCATTTATTTGATAGCTAAATTTTTTTGATCTTTATCTACAGCATCTATTTTTGTGTTTATTCATAGATATTTTTGCTGAATCGATAGATTTAGACCATGACACAGTTTCAGATATTTTCTCGGATATACTAACATTCGGCAAAAAACAATCACAAGAGATGATATTAAAAATTTTAAATTAAACTGTTGCAAAAACGCTGTATACGTATACAAGCTTTTTCAAGTAATTCTTCTGATGTTGCATAAGAAATACGAAAAGTTGATCCAAGTCCAAAAGCAGATCCTTGGACGACAGCAACAGCTTCTGTTTCTAGAAGCGCTATGGCAAAGTCTTCATCATTCGTAATACGTTGACCATTGGGTGTTTTCTTTCCAATAAGTCCGGTGCAAGAAGGATAAACATAAAAAGCACCCTCAGGCGTTGGACAGTGAATGCCAGGAGCTTGATTTAGCATGGAGACAACGAGATCACGGCGTGCTTGAAAAATACTTTTATTTTTAGCAATAAAGTCTTGTGGCCCGTTGAGTGCTTCAACCGCAGCCCATTGTGAAATGACACTTGTTCCAGATGTTTGCTGTCCTTGAATGGTATCCATGGCTTTAATGAGTTCTTGTGGTCCGCCTGCATAACCGATTCTCCATCCCGTCATCGCATAGGCTTTAGAAACACCATTCATTGTGAGTGTACGCTCATAAAGCGCTGGTTCTACTTGAGCTGGAGTCACAAAGGTAAAACCCTCATATGTGAGATGTTCATATATATCATCGGAAAGGATATAAACATGAGGATATTTTACTAAAACATCTGTAAGTTTTTTCAATTCATTATGTGTATAAGCGGCACCTGATGGATTTGAAGGAGAGTTAAAGATGAACCATTTGGTTTTGGGGGTAATGGCAGCTTCTAGCTCTTGTGGTTGGAGTTTATAAGAAAATTCGGCTTTTGTTTCTAAAAAGACAGGCGTACCATCGTTGAGTGCGACCATTTCTGGATAACTAACCCAATAAGGGGATGGAATGATGACCTCATCTCCTTTATTCAAAGTTGCCATGAATGCATTAAAGAGAATTTGTTTTCCACCGGTACCAACAATAATTTGTTCTGGTTGGTAAAGAAGATTATTTTCTCTTTTAAACTTTGCAGAAATTGCTTGGCGCAATTCTGGAATTCCTGATATGGGAGGGTATTTTGTTTCTCCCCTTCGAATAGCTTCAATAGCCGCGTTTTTGATGTTGTCTGGGGTATCAAAGTCTGGCTCTCCAGCACTTAAAGCAATAACATTGCGCCCTAATGCTTTTAAATGGCGGGCCTTTTGAGAAGCAGCAATTGTTGCAGAAGGTTTGATACGAGACAGTTTGTCGGCAATAAAAGCCATAATTTTAAATCCTTATATTATATCAACAAATGGTTATTGCTTTAAGGATATTCTATAAGAGATTATATTGTATGCAATAAAAAACTTCCAAAATACTCTTACACGGGCTTTATATTCTTCTTTTTTGAGATATTTTACAAGATAATCTCTTCGTAGATTTTATGAAAGTTTTTGAGGAAGTATAAGAGAGGTTTGATAAATTGTGCAAAGGAGATAAGCAGTCTTTTATTTTAACAAGGTAAAATAATGCTTTATACAAAATAAAAAAATCTTCGTCTTTACAGACGAAGATTTCTAAATAAAATATTGCAGAATTTAAACTTTAAAGTGCTGCAAGGTTACCAGCGGCAAATTTTCCTGAACGACGATCTTGAAGAACATCATAAGAGATTTTTTGCCCTTCATTAAGACTGTTTAGACCTGAACGCTCGACGGCAGAAATGTGTACAAATACATCTGCACTACCATCGCTAGGCTGAATGAATCCGAAACCTTTTGTTGTATTAAACCACTTAACTGTTCCTGTAGACATAGGAAACTCCTTAGAATATATAATTATATTGAGCATTGAAGCTTTCATTTCTTCAATACGGTTGTAGATCGAAATTAGGTGGGAGAAGTTTCGTCGAAAGTGCAGATTGCACAGGAAAGAAAGTCACGTAACCGAAAATTCGATGAAACCTCTATAAAAGTTTTTAGAACAAAAAGCAAGTCTTAATCAATTTTTATATAAAGAAAAAATAAGAAAACAGTGTATATTTTGCTAAGTAGAAAAAAATTCAACTAAAATAACTTTGTAGTGAACGTACCTCAAGGTGCCTTTTTTTGAGTGCTTTGATCGCTTCTACGACGGCTTCGGCTCCAGCTATTGTTGTATAATAGGGAACATTTTGCATGAGTGCTGCATAACGTAATGATTTTGAGTCTGAGATGGCACTGGCAGTGCTAGTTGTATTAAAAATCAATTGAATTTGGCGATTACGAATAGCGTCTTCAATATGGGGGTGTCCCTCTAGAACTTTGTTAATTTTTTTTGCTTCAACGTGGTGTTCGGTGAGAAATTTTTGTGTTCCACTTGTGGCGACAACAGAAAAGCCAAGCTCAGTTAAACGTTTTACAGGATTTAAGATGCGTTTTTTATCTTCATCCCTTACAGAAACGAACAAAGTTCCCTTTTTAGGGAGTTTTACACCAGCTCCAAGTTGGGCTTTAGCAAAAGCAAGCGAAAATTCATAGTCAAGTCCCATAACTTCACCGGTTGAGCGCATTTCTGGACCAAGAAGTGTATCAACACCTGAAAAACGAGCAAAAGGAAATACTGCTTCCTTGACGGCAATATGTTGTTTTTTTTGCAAAGAAGGTAATCCACCATAAGCTTCAAGAGCATCATGAAGCGTTTCTCCTGCCATAATACGTGCAGCCATTTTAGCAATAGGGCGACCAATCGTTTTTGCAACAAATGGGACAGTACGTGAAGCACGGGGATTGACTTCTAAGACATAAATGGTGTCATCTTTTATAGCATATTGTACATTCATTAAGCCGCGAACATGAAGTGCTTGTGCTAATGCTTTGGTTTGGCGCTCTAATTCAGTAACTATTTTATTTGAGAGCGTATGGACTGGTAGAGAACATGCTGAATCACCAGAGTGGATACCAGCTTCTTCAATATGTTCCATAATACCAACGATTAGTGTTTCGTTACCATCACATAGACAATCAACATCTACTTCAATTGCTTCTGTTAAATAGGTATCAAAGAGAAGCGGATTTTTACCAAGCAATATATTGATTTGTCCTGTTGTGTCGTTAGGATAACGGACTTTGATATCTTCTGAAATTAATTCAGGGACACTCTCAAGTAAATAATTTTGTAAGCTACGTTCATCACGAATAATTTGCATAGCACGTCCTCCTAAAACATAAGAGGGACGTACAACCAAAGGGAAGCCTAGTTCGTGGGCAATGAGGCGTGCTTGTTCAATGGAGTGGGCAATACCATTTTGAGGTTGTGTTAAATTAAGTTTAAATAACAGTTTTTGAAAGCGGTCTCTATCTTCTGCTAAGTCGATAGCGTCAGGTGAAGTACCTAGGATGGGGATATTGTGTTTTTCTAGAGCGCTTGCCAATTTCAAGGGTGTTTGTCCGCCAAATTGGACGATGACTCCAACCAAATCTCCTTTTTCCTGTTCTGCTTCTAAAATAGCGATAACGTCTTCTGTTGTTAAAGATTCAAAGTAAAGGCGATCAGAGGTATCATAGTCGGTTGAAACTGTTTCAGGATTACAGTTAATCATAATCGCTTCAAATCCTGCATCACGCAGTGCAAAAGCAGCGTGGCAGCAACAGTAATCAAATTCAATACCTTGCCCAATGCGGTTTGGTCCACCGCCTAAAATAGCAATTTTTTTGCGTTCAGAAACGTGTGCTTCCGAGTGCTCTACACCTGCAAAGGGAACTTCATATGTTGAATACATATAGGCTGTAGGAGAAGAAAATTCAGCGGCACAAGTATCAATCCGTTTGAAGACGTGTTTAACATTCAGTGATTTACGTAAAGCTGCGATATAATCGGGTTCTTTCCCTGTAAGGGAGGCTAATCGCGCATCTGAAAAGCCCATAGCTTTTAACATACGTAAATTATCTGCGTCTTGGGGTAATCCATGAATGCGGATACGCTGCTCCATTTCAATGATGGAGGCTATTTGTTCTAAAAACCACGGATCAATTTTGCTAATTTGGTGAATCTCATTTAAGGGTAAGCCTGTGCGCATGGCTTGAGCAATATAGCGTAGACGATCAGGGCTTGGTATGGCAATGGCTGAGCGTATAGAACTTTTTTCATCACCTTCAGCATGCTCTGGAATCACAATTTCATCAAGACCCGTAAGCCCTGTTTCAAGTCCACGGAGTGCTTTTTGTAACGATTCTTGAAAAGTGCGTCCAATTGCCATGACTTCTCCTACAGATTTCATCGCAGTTGTGAGGACAGGTGATGAACCGGGAAATTTTTCGAACGCAAAACGAGGAATTTTTGTCACAATATAGTCAATAGAAGGTTCAAATGATGCTGGTGTTGCACCACCCGTGATATCATTTTTTAATTCATCAAGTGTATAACCAACAGCCAGTTTAGCCGCTACTTTGGCAATGGGAAACCCCGTTGCTTTTGAGGCAAGCGCTGAAGAGCGAGAAACACGCGGATTCATTTCAATAACAATGAGGCGCCCATTTTCAGGATTGACAGCAAACTGTACATTGGATCCCCCCGTTTCAACACCAATTTCTCGCAAAACAGCAATCGAAGCATTACGCATACATTGATATTCTTTATCGGTTAAGGTGAGAGCAGGTGCTACAGTGATCGAATCACCGGTATGAATCCCCATTGGATCAATGTTTTCAATAGAACAAACGATGATACAGTTGTCGTTCTTATCACGAACAACTTCCATCTCATATTCTTTCCACCCTAAAACACTTTCTTCAATTAATACTTCTGTTGTTGGTGAAGCTTCAAGCCCACGTTCAATAATTTCATAGAATTCAGAGCGGTTATAAGCGATTCCACCACCAGTTCCACCAAGGGTGAATGAAGGACGAATAATAGCTGGAAGCCCAACAACATCAAGAGCTTGAACTGCTTTTGCTGTTGCATGAGCGATATAATGTTGTTTGCGATCAGCTTCGGTATGTCGCCAGTTGCGCTCAAGTTCTTCGAGTGCTTTGTCAAGCGCAGCACCAGAAAGTTTTGCTTTAAGTTCAGCACACGTTTTTGCGTGTTGTTGGCGATTTTCTTCTTTCAGTTCTGTTGCATTGGCTAACATAGAGCGTGGCGTTTCCAAACCGATTTTTGCCATCGCTTGGCGGAATAAAGCACGATCTTCAGCTTTATCAATAGCATCAGCATTGGCTCCTATCATTTCAACATGATAGCGGTCTAGAATACCCATACGCTTTAATGATAAAGCAGTATTGAGGGCTGTTTGTCCTCCCATAGTGGGCAAAAGGGCATCGGGACGCTCGTGAGCAATAATTTTGGCAACTATTTCAGGAGTAATGGGCTCTATATAAGTTGCATCAGCTAGATCTGGATCTGTCATAATCGTGGCAGGATTAGAATTTACCAAAATAATTCGGTAACCTTCTTCTTTTAATGCTTTACAGGCTTGAGTGCCTGAATAATCAAATTCACATGCCTGACCAATGATAATAGGTCCTGCTCCGATGATAAGAATAGATTTTATATCTGTGCGTTTGGGCATGACTTTTTCCTATGACAAATATCTATGTGCGATTGTTGCGGGCAAAATATTTCAGTTCTGAGGCTACAATCATTTTATAAGTTAAGTGACAAAGAAAGTAAGCATTAAAATACCTTTTCCATGCTTTTTTTCATAAAATTGAAGATAAATTTCTTTTTTGAGTTGAGTCATCTCGTCAGTCTATCAAAAGTATGACCTTTGATAAAAAAATAATAACAGTGCTCTAACAAATTAGAATATTCAAGCATACGTGGAGCATAAAAAGCCGGAACATCTTTCCAATCCATTGCCGGTATATTTTGTGTTTTATGACATTTTTTGCCTAAGAGAGCACGCTCTTTTTCTATTGCTTGTAAAACATAAGCCATTATTTATGGTTCAATGGGATTTCGTAAAATGAAGTGGGAAGCTTATCGTGTTGTTCCGTAAAATACTGCCGTTTAGAGCTGTGATATAAGGTATGAAAATTGACCACATTAAGGTATTTTTTGTTAGTATATGATAAAATTCAGGACAAGACTTGTGTGTAGAGAGCTTATGAAATAAACTATATCAAATGGTTTCAGTTGGAATCTGTTAGATAAATAGCAAGATTGTTGATAAATCAGCTCTGGTCGAAGTTTCTGTTTTAGGGTAGGGAACGTCAATCTATAGATGTGTCTGTTTCATAAAAGGGTGAGAGTGTATTTTAATACAATGGCTAAGGAGATCATTTCAGAATGATTTTGTTTGTTTTTAAAAGATAGTGAATACTCTCCCTTTACTTTATGGATGATGTTCAAAACTTTTTAAAATATAAAGAAGGCTAAAATGCTGAATATTTCCCAAACGAGAGTATTCTGTCTGAAAGATGTATCAATAGGAAAGCTTTTGGTGGCTAGGTCTCAAAAAGGGATTTGTCATATAGCGTTAGGAGACACTATAGAGCAATTATTACAGGAGTTTACGATACGCTTTGGTGATGTACAACAAGTTGTAGGTGACAATACATTTAAGAGAGAAGTTGCCCATATTATAGCCATGATAGAAACACCTAAGCTGGTAAAAAAATATAATTTTCCCTTAGATATAAATGGTACAGTTTTTCAACGACAAGTATGGGCAGTATTATGTGATATACCATGTGGTGAAACAATTTCATATGAGATCTTAGCATGCCGTATTGGTATGCCGAAAGCTTTTCGTGCCGTTGCTCATGCCTGTGCACGTAACGAATTGGCTATTATCATTCCGTGTCATCGTGTTGTGCGTAAAAATGGTTTTATTTCAGGGTATCGTTGGGGGGAAAAACGGAAACAGATTTTACTACAACGGGAACAAAATGGAAAAATTTAACTTTGTGTGATGGGCATTATAATCGTTACAGTTGTTCCTTTCATTTCTTTTGAAGTAATTTCAAGTTTTCCTTTGTGGAGTTCTAGCAAGGAGCGTGAAATGGCTAATCCAAGACCTGAGCCCGTATGAGATTTAGTGAGCTGATTTTCGACTTGTTCAAAAGGTTGCCCAAGTTTTTTAATTGCTGATTGGGGAATACCAACGCCTGTATCTGTAATTTTAAAAATAAGGTTATTTTTTTTCTTGAAAGCGCAGACATCAATATTTCCGCCAGAAGGCGTAAATTTAACGGCATTAGAGATGAGATTAAGGAAAATCTGTTTCATTGCACGACCATCAACTTCAGCATGAAGTTCTGGGGTAATGTTTGTTGTAACAACAATATTTTTTTCTTGAGCTTGAGGTGTTAGTGTTCGTACTGCTTCACTAATGATGGGCTCAAGATCGGTATTTTTACAATCAAGCGTAAATCTTCCTGCTTCGATTTTTGACATATCAAGGATGTCATTGATAAGGGTTAGAAGATGGGTTCCTGAATTGTAAATATCATGCATATATTCCTTATAGCGTTGTGAACCAAGAGGACCAAAAGTCGATTGCAACATGATATCTGAAAAACCAAGAATAGCATTCAGAGGCGTGCGCAATTCATGAGACATATTGGCTAAAAATTCTGATTTAGCCTTATTAGCACTTTCGGCGCGTTCTTTTTCTGCTTTCAGACTTTTATTAAGTTTTTCAACTTCTGTTGCGCGTTGTTGAGCACTCCCTCGCGCGCGCTTGAGTTCTTGAATGAAAGAAAAAAGACGCCTTTCACTGTCTTCAAATTTTTCCTGTTGTTGTTTAAGCTCAGAAATGTCAGTACCAATACAAACCAATCCTCCATCTTGGGTTCGTCGTTCGTTAATTTTGAGCCAACAACCATCTGCCGTTTGGCGAATACTGGTTAAGTTACCAGTACCATCATCTTTAAGGGGATATTCACTGAGTGCAGGGCGTGCCATGGCTTCGACGGTTGCACGTTGGATACCTGATTGGAGAATTTGTTTAGGAATAGCGGCATATTCGCAAAATTTGCTGTTGGACATGACTAAACGTCCTTCAGCATCCCACAAGACGAAAGATTCTGAAATGTTTTCAATCGCATCACGGATACGAAGGTCGGCTTGCGCTGTTTGTTCAGCCAATTGTTGCTGTTCACTAATATCGAAGGAAATACCAACCAAATGGGGTTCTTCTTCTTCAGTAACTTCGGCACGAATGCGCATCCATACATAATGACCATCAGCATGACGCATAGGAACGTTAATATCGATATGCTTTTTTTTACCGCTCATTAATTCCTGAGCAAGGTCAAAAAAATTCGCATCATTTGGATTGATAATGGCGCTAATTTGGGAAATTGAGAGCAATGCATCTTGAGGGACATAGCCGAGCATTTCGTACATTGCTCGTGACCAGTAGACGCGTCCACTTGCCATATTCCAATCCCATAGTCCACAGCGTCCACGCATCATTGCCATATCAATACGGTTTTGAATTTTTTCTGAAACAAGATCTGTTTTGCGTGCTCGTACAATTTGGTTGTAATAAGCATAAAGAAGAGCAAGGATAACGCCACTAGTTCCAATGAACATGGTTATATTTAACGAGAGAGCTTTCCGCCATTCCATGTAAATATGTTGCATTTTTTCACTGATGAATACCCCATATTGTCCATTTTCTGTTTGCTGAAAGGAAGCGAGAGCAGGAATATCTTTTCCTATTGTAATTTTCATGATTCCAGCATGTTTTCCTAGAGCTTGTAAAGTAATGCTTTCAGAGGTAAAATTCTGTAAGGGTTTTCCTAAGACAATCTCGGAACTTGATGAAGCTAGGACATTGCCTTTTTGATCGACAATAGCAATAACAGCGCTGGTTTTTATAAAACCTTTGTTACGAAAATTAGTCAGGATATTTTGTAAATGATTATGAGAAAGAGCAGCAGCTTTTCCTTGTCGAGTGGCGGCAAGTAAGTCACGGTCGATTGTATTGGTAATATGAGAAGCTAAGAGAGCGATGGTAGAATGCGTGTTTTTATCAATTGTGTTGCGCCAATCATAGATTGATAGGAAACGGATTGCTGCTAGTATAACAAGAAATGCAAGAATTACAAATGGGAGTGAACGTCGCAGCCAAGGTTCAATAAAAAGAAGTTTTTTATAGGCAGAACCAGAAAACAGATTGGTACGCTCTGTCCGCTCCTTGCGACTTTGAGCGCTTGATTTTGAATCAGCATACACCTCCCTTGGCGCATTATATGCGTCCAATTTAGCCATCTCGCGTTCCTTTAATTCTGGAATAATGTGATTTAAAAACTGCTTCGATATTCATAGTAACCCCATCGAGTGCAATGAATCAAAACAGGAGTCTTCTGTCCAGTCTTTTTTTAAAAAAAAATAATTTTACTTTTATGATTTTGGAATATGAAAAGAAAAAAGTACTTTAAACGTGATCTATAAACAGGCTTAGATTGCCTGTTTATAGATTTAATGATGATCGAATAGTTTATAGAATTTATTTTAAAAAATATTATAGCATATTGATTTAAAATAATTTTTTGTTTCAAGTAAGCAGACGGTTGATGATATCAGCAACATCGCTTGATAATTTTGGCGCAGCAGCAATCATTTTTAATTCAGTTTCAAGTTTTTGTTGTCGAATAGGTTCTAATTGTCGCCAAGAGCGCATCATTGTTAATAATCGTGAAGCAAGCTGTGGATTTTTTTTGTCAATTTCCAAAATAACTTGGCAAAGAAAATGATAAGATGCTCCATCCATCCTGTTAAAGCCCGTGAGATTGTTAGAGGCAAAAACACCGATTAGAGAACGTACACGATTAGGATTATCTTGTGAAAACAGCGGATGTTGCATGAGCTTTTGAACATTCTCGAGTGTTGATGTGCCAGCAACCATTGCTTGAATAGAAAACCATTTATCCATGACCAAAGGGTCATTCTGATAGCTGTTTTCAAAATCATTTAAGGCATTTTGTGCCTGCTCATTTTCATTAAAACGCTTCACGAGAACAGCGATACTCGCCATACGGTCAGTCATATTATCAGCTGTTGCATACTGTATAGCAGCTCGATTTGGATTGGCTTCAGCAATGGAAAGGTAATCCAGTATGATATTCTTTAATGCTCGCTTTCCAGCTTGTGCAGTGTTTGGTGAATAGGGCTCTTGGGTTTGCATTTGTCCATAGAGTTTTGTTAAGAGCTCTTGATGAGTTTGTGCAAGTGAAACTAAAAACTGATTGCGGACATAATGAATACGATCTGGGTCAATATTTTTACCGATTGTATGAGCAAGCTCAACTTCACTAGGTAAATTTAAACAGAAGGCACGAAATTCAGGCTCTAAGGTTTCATCTGTTATGATCGTTTCAATCAGCTTTAGCAAAGCAGAAGGGAGTGTTGCTTTTTCTTGTGTTTTATCTTGAATGCTTTGAATCAAAGCTTGCGTCATTAAATGATTAAGAGATTGCCAGCGATTGATGTGATTGTCATCATGTTGTGCAAGAAAAATAAGTTCTCTTTCATTGAATGGAGTGTGTAGAATGATTGGTGCTGAAAAGTCTCGCAGCAGTGATAAAACGGGTTTTTCACGCAGTCCCTTTAATGTAAAGGTTTGGCTTTCCTTGGATAAAAGCATAACATCTGATTGAATATTTGTATCTGCTTCATAGGTGAGGTTTTCTCCGTTAGGTCCTAACAAGCTAAATACGATAGGGATAAGCATAGGCTTTTTTGTATTTTGTTGTGGGGTTGCGGGAATATGTTGCTTTGCATGAATTGTTAAAACACCATCGCTATAATGACTATCGATTTCTACATTGGGTGTTCCTGCCTGTTCATACCATAGCATGAATTGGGAGAAGTCTTGACCAGACACTTCAGCAAAACAGGTAATAAAATCTTCAATTGTACAAGCTTGTCCATCATGACGTTGAAAATAAAGATCAGTGCCTTTACGAAAAAGAGTAGGACCTAAAATAGTCCGTATCATGCGAACAACTTCAGCACCTTTTTCATAAACAGTTGTTGTGTAAAAATTATTAATTTGGCTATATTGACGAGGACGCACAGGATGCGCAAGAGGTCCTGCATCTTCTGCAAATTGCGTCGCTTTTAATGCTTTTACATTTTCAATTCGCTGTAGGCTGCGTACATTTTGATCTGATGAAAATTCCTGATCACGATAAACAGTGAATCCTTCTTTTAAACAGAGTTGAAACCAATCGCGACAGGTAACACGATTACCGCTCCAATTATGAAAATATTCATGTGCAATGACACGTTCAACATTTCTATAATCCTGATCGGTTGCTGTTTCAGGATCGACAAGAACATATTTATCATTAAAAACGTTAAGGCCTTTGTTTTCCATTGCTCCCATATTAAAGTCGGAAACAGCAACAATATTGAAAACATCAAGATCATATTCGCGCCCAAAACATTGTTCATCCCAACGCATGGAACGTTTAAGAGCATCCATTGCATAGGTTGCGCGTTCGGTTTTTCCTTTTTCTACATAGATACCAAGCTTGATACGTCGTCCAGATACAGTTGTAAAATGGTCTTCTAACTTATCAAGATCTCCACCTACTAAAGCAAAGAGATAAGATGGTTTGGGATAAGGATCTTCCCAAATGGCAAAATGGCGATTATTTTCTAAAGTTCCTGTTTCCACCAGATTACCATTTGAAAGCAAGATTGGGATTGTTTGGGTATCTGCTTCAATTTTCACTCTATAGGTAGAAAGAACATCTGGGCGGTCGTAAAAATAAGTAATACGACGAAAACCTTCCGATTCGCATTGTGAGCAATAAACACCATTTGAAAGATAAAGCCCCATAAGTTGGCGGTTGCTTTCAGGATTCAGTTCCGTAACCAATTTCAATGTAAAAGGAACCGTTGGTGGCGTTGTAATTTCTAAACGTGAAGGCGTCACTTTATAAGTGTTTGGGGCTAATATCTCATCATTAATAGAAACGGAAATTAAAGTAAGATCATCACCAGAAAGAACAAGAGGTGTTAATTCTTTTGTATCGTGACGGGATTCAATAGACAATATGGCTGTAACATAGGTTTTTGTCGGTGCTAATTGGAAAGAAAGTTGTGTTTTAGGGATAACGTAAGGGGTTGGTTGGTAGTCTTCCAAACGATAAATAGATGTTATTGGCTGTTTCATAGTTTTTTCCCATTTGTATTTTAAGAGTTAAAGAAGGGTGTGTTAATTTTAGAAGCAATATAGGATTAAAGAATTACAAAAGGCTGTCGAGGCGATTTTTTACTTCTAAGAAGTCTATCCATGTAAGCTTCTTTTGACTAGGGGTTCTAAGAAGGTAAGCTGGGTGGAAAGTTGGCATAACAGGTATTTTTATATTATCCTCGCTTTCATAGATATGCCATTTCCCTCTTGTTCGGATAATCCCATTTTGAGATCCAGTAAGAAACTGTGCAGCAACGCCTCCCAGTGCTATAAGAACACGAGGACGCGCTAAATAAATGTGCCGTTCAATAAAAGGGCGGCACAAGGCAACTTCTCTTGGTGTTGGTGTACGATTTCCTGGCGGACGCCAAGGAATAGTGTTGGCAATGTAAACATTATTTCTTGTTAAGCCAATTGATGCGAGGATTTTATTAAGCAACATCCCGGCTTTTCCCACAAAAGGAATTCCTTGTATATCCTCGTCTCGTCCTGGTGCTTCGCCTATAAGCATCAGGGGGCTTCCTGCTGTTCCATCTGAAAAACAGGTATTTTTTGCTGTCAATTTTAATGAACAGCCATTAAATGCAAGGAGAGCAGATTTTAATTCATCAAGTGTCTTTGCACTTTTTGCACTCTCTATAGCTGTGGATTCATTTTGTATAGTCCTAGAGTTATGCAGCTGATGATGATCTAATTTTACGGTTGGAGATGTTTTGGGAGATGCTTGTTGATTATGAGAAATGTTCACGACAGATATTAATTTTCTCTCTGAACAAGCAGACTGCTTAAAACGATCAATAGGGAAATCCGTCAGAACGGCATCCGCACCACTTTCTTTATAAAAGTTTAAGAGTTCTTCATAGGAAATTGAGCATGGTGTTTGATTTAACATTTTATTTTTTCTAATGATCTAGCGATTATAGATCAAACAAAATTATCCTTCAAGTTTTATTAAATGTATTCGCTAGCCATTAATGTATAAGAACGCTGATAGGATTCTCTCTTTTCACAAAAAAGGCAAATCGTAAAATGCGAATGTTCGCGATTATATACATCTTTAAATGTACAATTTGTTTAAATTGCGCTATTTCAAATTTTTAAACAGACTAAACTCACTCATACTAAAAGAATTTTTTACTGAATGCAAGTGGTGTGATAATATTTTTTATCATTATATTCTATATTTAATACTTAATGAAAGTGAATTTTGTAGTATTTTATTTATAGGATTAATTATAAATTTTATATTATTATATTTTTTTAATAACTTTTATTAAAAAATAAATATATTAATGAATATATAAATATTACTTTTATATGAGAAAATACTAAGACGTTATAAACTATTTTTACAATGGGTTAAAAGCAATGTGTGGATATATGCTTTTGCTTTTTTTACAGCTGAAATGAGAGGTTCATTTAATGCTAAATGCGCTGCAATAGCGCTTGAGAGAATGCAACCTGTTCCTCGCATTGTTCCTTTTAAACGTGGAGTAGAGATATTTATGACTTCAGTTTTGTCAATGAAGCTATCAATTGCAAGAGGCCCCTCTGCATGTCCCCCTTTTACTAAAATAGAGCGAGCTCCCAATGACAAAAGTTTTTTTGCTTGTTGTATTGCTTGCTTATCATGAGATGCCAATGGACTGTGGCTAAGAAGAGCGAGTTCTTCTCTATTCGGTGTTAAAAGATCAACATGAGGAAGCAGTTTATCGATCATCGTGTCGATGATTGTTTCCGTTATTAGTTTTCCTCCTGATGAAGCGACAAGTACAGGGTCCCAAATAACTGGAACATGGGGATAGTCTTTGAGTACGTTACAGATTGCTGCTATAATTGCTTTTGTCCCCGTCATACCGATTTTTATTGCGCTTATTGGATTTGCTTCTAGGGCAGCACGCATTTGCGCAGCGACGAGGTCCCCACGCATTGGAATGATTTCGACAACGCGATTATCATCTTGTACGTTAACACAAGTAATTGCTAAATTTGCTTTTATTTGAAAATGTGCAGAGGTTTCTATATCACGAACAATACCAGCACCTCCTGTTGGATCAGTGCCCGCAACAATAAGAATAGAAGGTATCAACGCCATGTTTGTGTCACTTTTATCCACTGCTGTACACGCTCTTCTGGTTTTTTATGGAGGATAATATCAGTCACAACAGCAGCACTATTTGCTCCTGCTTTTAAAACACCCACTGCGCGTTCTGGTGTTAAACCACCAATACCCACCAAAGGTAAAGCACCAATCCGCTTTCTCCATTGTTTGATTTTTTCTAGTCCTTGCGGCATCCATTTCATTTTTTTTAAGATTGTCGGATAAATAGGACCAAGTGCAATATACTCAGGATTAGCAGAGAGTGCGGTATCCAATTCATGTTCATCATGTGTACTAAGACCAACTTTTATACCACTTTTACGAATTGCGTGAAGATCAGCATTGCTTAGGTCTTCTTGTCCCAGATGAATAAAATTACACTTTTCATCAATTGCTATTTCCCAATGATCATTAATAATTAATTGTGCTCCCAATTTATTGCATATGTTTTTTGCACGCTTAATATGTTGACGGATTATTTGTTGATTTTCATGTTTCATACGCAATTGTACGAGCTTGATACCAAGAGGAAGCAAACGTTCAATCCAATCAGCGTTATCAACGATGAGGTAAAATGGATCCAGTTTCATGAAAATACCGCTTTTCCAATGATTGGTGTTGAAGGGACTGCTACATTGCGTGCTTCGATCATGCCAGCTTTATATCCCATACGTCCTGCTTGAACAGCTTTAGAAAATGCTTCAGCCATCAAAACAGGATCAGCTGCTTTAGCAACTGCGGTATTAAGAAGGACCGCATCATAACCCAGTTCCATCGCAATGGCGGCATGTGATGGGCGTCCAATGCCGGCATCAATAACAAGAGTAGCATCAGGAAGGTAAGCACGGATAGAACGCAATCCATCAGTATTATGAGGTCCTTTGGCAGAACCAATAGGAGCACACCAAGGCATAATAACACGGCAACCAATGTCAAAAAGTTTTTCAGCAACAATGAGATCATCCGTTGTATAGGCAAAAATTTTGAAACCTTCATTGTTTAAAATTTGAGCTGCTTCGATTAAGGAAAAAATATTTGGCTGTAAGGTGTCTGAATTACCGATAATTTCGAGTTTAATCCAAGCTGTTTTAAAAAGATCTCTTGCTAATTGGGCTGTGGTTACGGCCTCTTTAACAGTATAACAACCAGCAGTATTAGGAAGCACTGTTACCCCAAGTTCTTGAAGAAATTTCCAAAATTGTCCACCTTGTTTTCCACCTGCAGTTTCACGGCGCAAGGAAACAGTTACAATTTCCGTATTCGATTTATGAATAGCATCACGAAGGATTGCTGGTGAAGGATATTGCGCTGTACCTAATAGAAGACGGGAAGAGAATTGTCGTCCATAAAGATTCAGCATAATTTTAGCCTCCTTGCATTGGGCTTAAAATTTCAATTTTATCTCCTTCATGCAAGACAAATTGGCTTCGTGCATCTATGGGAACAACTTCAGCGTTAACAGCAGTTGCAAGCCAATTTCCTTCATACCCCAATTCTTCAAGCAAGAGACCGAGAGTCATAACTTCTGTTTGGACTGTTTCACCATTAACAAATATTTGCATGTTTTATTCCAATGCCAATTCCATTGCTCGTTTTGCCATTTCTGGAGACAACAGAAAACCATGTCTATAAAATCCATTAATAGAAATAAAGTTACCATCTTTATGCACAGAAGGGAAGTTATTAGGATAACATGGACGAACACCAACGCCAGATTCAATAATTTCTGCTTCAGCAAAAGCAGGATGTAAAGTATAAGCCGCGTTGAGCAGTTCCATCATTGATCTTACAGAGATTGCACCATCAAAGTCACTTTCAATCATCGTTGCACCAATCATAAAAATATTATCTTGTCGAGGTACAATGTAGAGAGGAAACCGTGGATGAAGAAGACGAATTGGACGCGAAATTTTAATATCGGTGCAGCGCACGAGAAGCATTTCACCGCGTACGCCCCGTATATTTTTATCTTTTCCTAAACGTGCTATTCCTGTCGCATCAATAACAATATCAAATTTTTTTTCAGCCTTCTCTACATCAACAAAACAGGCTCCATTGTTGAGCAGCTTTTCTTTTAAAGCCATAAGTGCTTTGCGAGGATCAATATGGGCTTCATTTTCATAAAAGAGTGCACAGTTAAAACGTTCAGCAAGATCTGGTTCAAGATGAGCTATTTCTGTATTATCTACGGTTTTGTGATTATGCGTACGTACAGAAAATCGTTCGAGCTCTCCTCTATCTCGTGTAGGTGCAACCACTAAAGTGCCTTTTTGTATGACAAGGTTGGGGAGCGTTTTACGCCACCATTGTATAGCTTGTACACCAAGATCTTCAACAATTTGTTCTGCACTTTCCCTTTCACAGTAAGGTGCGAGCATTCCTCCTGCATACCAACTAGCACTTCCTATAGGTGAATGAGGGGGGGCTGATACAGTAACAGAAGCACCTTTTTGCTGTAACATAAAGGCAGCTGTTAAGCCGCCTACACCTGCACCTTTGATAAGAATGTTCTTCAACTATTTACTTTCTTTTTTTGAGGAGGAACAATTTCCATATAAAGGTCACCATTTTTCTGATATTTTTCGGCCATGGCGATCATACCTTCCCCTTTTGTTTTTCTTATTGCAGCTGCCTCACGAATATCATGGGAAATACGCATAGAACAGAATTTTGGTCCACACATGGAACAAAAATGCACTAATTTATGGGCTTCTTTAGGCATTGTCTCATCATGAAAGGCACAGGCTGTTTCTGGATCAAGAGAAAGGTTAAATTGATCGTGCCATCTAAAATCAAATCGTGCACGCGAAAGAGCATTATCGCGCAATTGTGCTCTAGGTAAACCTTTAGCAAGGTCAGCGGCATGAGCAGCAATTTTATAAGTGATCACACCAGTTTTTACGTCATTCCTATCGGGCAGTCCTAGATGTTCTTTAGGTGTTACATAACACAACATAGCAGTTCCAAACCATCCAATCATAGCGGCACCAATTGCTGATGTAATATGGTCATAACCAGGAGCAATGTCCGTTGTAAGAGGTCCCAAAGTATAAAAAGGCGCCTCATGACAAAGATCTAATTGTTGCTCCATATTTTCTTTAATTTTGTGCATTGGGACATGCCCAGGACCTTCAATCATAACCTGTACATCTTTTTTCCAAGCAATTTTTGTCAATTCTCCCAAAGTTTTAAGCTCTGCAAATTGGGCCTCATCATTGGCATCGGCAATAGAGCCAGGGCGTAATCCATCCCCCAATGAAAGAGAGATGTCATACGTGCGTGCAATATCACAAATTTCATCAAAATGTTCATAGAGAAAGCTTTCTTTGTGATGATGGAGACACCATTTTGCCATAATAGAACCGCCTCGTGAAACAATACCTGTTACACGATCAATGGTCATAGGAATAAATGGTAATCTTAATCCTGCGTGAATGGTAAAATAATCAACACCTTGCTCTGCTTGCTCAATAAGGGTATCACGGAAAATATCCCATGTTAAGTTTTCGGCAATACCCTGTACTTTTTCGAGTGCTTGATACAGAGGAACAGTCCCGATGGGCACAGGAGAATTTCGAATAATCCACTCACGAATATTATGAATATTTCGACCTGTTGAGAGATCCATAACTGTATCTGCTCCCCAGCGAATGGCCCAAACCATTTTATCAACTTCTTCTTCCATAGATGAAGTTACTGCTGAATTGCCAATATTAGCATTAATTTTAACACGAAAATTACGCCCAATAATCATGGGTTCGCACTCTGGATGATTAATGTTTTGTGGAATAATGGCGCGTCCACAAGCAATTTCATTGCGCACAAATTCCGCAGTATAAATTTCTGGTATTGATCCAGCAAATGTTTCATTTGATGGTACATTCTGCCGTTCTTCTACTGCTAATCCTTCATTTTCTCGTATAGCCACATATTCCATTTCGGCGGTAATAATACCTGCGCGTGCGTAAGCCATTTGTGTAATTGCTTTGCCATTTTTTGCTCGTAAAATAGAACGTTTTTGCTTAAAGGCTGGTGTAAGGTTTTTATCAGAAGTCAATCCATTATCTTCAGGTTTAACTAATCGTGCAGGATAAGTTTCAGTATCATCCCGCTTAGAGAGCCAAGGCAAGCTAATTGCTGGCAGGCCTTTTGTAATATCAATGATCCTATCTTTATCTGTGTAGGGGCCAGAAGTATCGTAGACGTTTAAAGGTTTTTCACCACTGCCATCAGCCAGTGAAATTTCACGCAATGGTACGCGCACATCAGAAAAGAGAAGGCTCTGTTGATAAATTTTGCGTGAAGCGGGAAAGGGGCTACAACTGATTGATGGAGTATTTTTCTGCACAAACTTTTTCCTTATAGACACGGAGTTCAAAAATAGGTTGCGATGTTAATGGAGTTACGATGTTAATGGAGATGTATTCAAATTATCAATCACGAGCATTCAGATGAATAGGGATAGTATTGCTTTGTAGCAAAGAAAACCCAATACAGCTCAAGAAAAGTTATTTTGAAAAACTGATACAATATCTATTCTAATATTTGCATGCCTCCTCCCACTTGAAGTATTTTTGTTAATACGAATATGGTTGGCTTAAATATCTATATTGTCAATCATAAAAATATATTTTAAACGATTTTGGTGTGTTTTTAAGAGTGAAAATAGATATTATGAAGTGATAAACTATGATATTGAAGCTTTTATAAACCAGAATAAAGTTAAAAACGGATTATCAGGGAAAAGTAGATAGTTTATGGCTTTGATTGAGATTTTTTTCATATTAAAATAATAACTCAGAATACCATAAGATCCTCTCATCATATATCTTTTCGTATAAAAACACTTCCTTGCACGTCATAAGTGGGAGCGTATGGGGCAAAGCACTTGAAGAAAGGAAGCCAAATGTCATTTAATGAACATTCTAAGAGTGAGGCTGTCAAAACGTGGGAGCCAACAAAATGTATGATGGATTCCACTTGTATCTTCAAAAGCTTAAAGCTGATGATCTATAATGGCTTGCTATTGTATCATTGACGTGCGCTGTCGTAAAATGAAAGGAGTATATTTTGAACAATATTTCTTAAAAAGTGCGTAATATGCAATATCATTATATTTTGTTTGGGGCATTCTATTCTTCATGAGGGGGATGTTCCCATTAAGAATGCGATAAATAAAAGCGAGAAACAATACCTAATCTTTATTATAAAAATAATATTGCCTTGAATTAAGAAGAACACCAATAATTGCAAGATGTTGTTTAGAATGATTTATTGTTCTTGCAAAAAAAATATACATATAATAATATATAGAGGAGGATGTGCTAAGTGTGGGAGGGGAAAAGTTGGTTATGGGGCGTTTAATAAACAAGGATATTGTTCATAAAAATTGGGGGAGGGGCTGGGTTATGCTTTTTAGTTTTTTCCGGATCGAATACAACCTTCAAATTTTGTGAAGGTGTGTGATATTTAATATTTCAAAGTATTTTATTTCCAGTTTAATGAAAGTGTGGAGCAAATGTCCATATTGAATATATTCTCTGTGATACATTTAGATTGAACAAAAGCTTATTCAAAAAAACATTGGTGCTAATCTTGTGACACAATTTCAGAAATCAATTGAATAAAATAGAACAAAGTATTTGCATGTGAATAAAAACATAATGAAGCATGCAAAAAATTTGAAGCTAATTTTTAAAGTTTTAATACAAATGATAGCCAAAAGATAGAATTTCTTTGTTTAAAATATATGGTATAAAATATCGAAGAGATAGATTTAAACTATTGAAAAAAAATAAAAAAAGATAATGTTTAAGTCAGAAACTTTCTATGTGGATGATAAGTTATTACATTCAGTAATGGTTATATGAAATCCATAATAAGAAAAATTTTGGAAGTATTTATAAATTTTGCAACAAGATGCAAGATTGAAAAAATAATTATATAACAACAGCAAAGCAACAAAACAAGATATTAAGTAACATCAGATGAGGTGGTTACATTATACATTAGAAGAGAAAGCATTAATACTAATGTTATGAAAAGCGTCTGGTGAATTTAGGTTATAAAATTGGAAGGAGTGAAGAGAGATAAAATGCGTAAATAAGGATGGTGCAGTGGTTATGATGTACCAATAAACAACGGCAGCACATTTTAGTGCACAGAACGAGAAGTTGTTAGAAAAACTATGAAAATAATGGGGGATTTAAAATGTCTAATATCTATGATTGGTCTCTAAAGGCTGATGAAAATGCTTATTCAGATAGTATCATTAATTGGGCAGAAGGACAGCCGCCTAGTTCTGTTAATGATAGTGCAAGGGCGATGATGCAGCGCGTGCGCGAATATCTTGCAGATAATGGTGGATCTATTAATTCAAGCTTTATAGTAAATTTGGAAGATAAAACAACATTAATTACCTTAAAGACAGTTTCGCCTATAAAGAAATACAACAATGATATCGTCATACGTTTTAAAGCTTGTGGTGTAAATATTGGCGTGACAACAATAACTGTTAATAATATAGGAGAAAAGCTTATCTATAAAGCCACTGATACGGGGGTTATACCATTAGAAGGTGGAGAATTTCAAACAGATGGCATTTATGAAATGGTATACAATAATGGTGTTTTAATAAAAGAGCATGAGGGTTGGTATTTATTAAACCCTACACCACCAAAGATAGAAAGTTTCCCCTCTGGATTTATTGCAACATTTGCTATGCAAAATGTGCCAAATGGTTGGCTTTTATGTGATGGTAAGGCCTATAAGCGTGAAGATTATCCGCAGTTATTCGAGGCAATAGGTGATAAATGGGGAAAAGACAGCAATAAAACTTTTAAAGTTCCTGATTTTAGAGGCATGTTTTTACGCGGCTTTGATAATGGTCGGGGTTTAGATGGTGGTAGAAAGTTTGCAGATGAACAACAAGATAGCATAAAATCACATACGCATATTGGGAGTATTGAAAACGCAGGCGAGCATGCGCATAATTTTGAGTATCAAGGGGTAGGATGGCCCGTTGGTGATATTGGGAGACTCCCGAATCATTATACTTATAATGCAACCCTGAAAGGGAGAACAGCTTCTGCTGGTGCACATACACACAAGGTAACTCTTTCCCATACGGGTGAGGCAGAAACGCGCCCTGTTAATACAACCGTTGTCTATGCTATAAAATCATGAGTATGTTTAAGTAATAATAATCTATACACCTTGATAATTTTGTTAACGCGGAGCAATTCCGCGTTATTTTCTATACATATGAAAAGGAAATCTATATTGTTAATAGAATACTTGAGAGCGTCAAAAAACAAATTTAAAATGATTGAAAGAAAGAGTTAAGGATATAATTTATTTTATAATTATATGATAACATAGGGAAAATGTTTAAAAATCATTTAAACTGTGCCGTGAAGAGATCTGGAGATATATTTTTTCATAAGGTGTTTTGATAGGGGAAGGTAATAAAATTATTCAACCTGAGGCATAAAAAAGTACAATATTTTTAGCGTTTTTTGTGCAAAAATAGCATACCCCTGTATGAGTTAATTCATCTTATAAATATATTTCTCACCTTGTTGTCGATTTCATTTCTTTGCATTGCCATGGTAGGAGGCTTTATCTGTAAATGATAGTTCCCCTTTGAGTGGAATCATCATTATGCTTATGAAGCAGAAGACAAACGCTATTTCTATACTCTCTCCTCATCCCTATATTCCGCATTGTTTTTGCATTAGGGGGCTTACAAAAAGCGTTATTGAGTTTATTTTAAAGTTTTTATTCAATAGGTTAATTCTTTGTGATATGCCAATAAACAATTTTTTAATAGAGAGAGAAAAGTAAAAATATCATTGTAAATCAATATTTATTTATACAAATAAGCTAAAGTATATGTATTATAAAGAAAACATTACCATTAAAGCTACAAATAAATCTTTTATGCAGGGGAGAAAGGTACTTGATTTCTATATGGTCCTTAGAAGATATAATAATACATCCGTTATTATAACAAAGGCATTTGTACGCATTTCTTGAATCATTTTTATAAAGATAAAAGTGATAGTAAAGAGTAGGAAAACGCATATTTATGTTGTATAAATTCGTATTATCTAACAGTTTGATAGCAAAACAAAACTTCACATGTTTTTAGTTACGTAAAATCTTGAAAGATTTTAAACTGGTAGTTTTTTCCAAAAATATCTTTAGGGTGCTTGGTCTTCTTTTTTAATGATAGATGACAAAAAGGAGTTCATATAAAAATAAAAAAGATTCTTGAATATTTGCGTGTTTTATTTTGCTATGGACTTTAGTTTTTAGATTGAAGCCGATAGCCTAGAGATCTAATTTCATAGGGGGATGTCGTTTGAGGGAGTATAAAAGGGATATCTTCTTTAGGTAATTCAGAAACGTTTAAAGAACAATGATAAACATCGCGGAGATTTTGTGTTGTCAACACATTAGTTGCATTTCCTTCGCAATAAATCTCACCTTCCTTGAGCAAGATCATGTTATCTGCATAATGTGCCGCGAGATTGAGGTCATGAAGAACAGCAAGAACGCCGCCACCAGAATGAGCAAATTGTTTAGCAATATCCATAACGATGATTTGATGTTGAATATCGAGGCTAGCAATAGGTTCATCTAATATCATCCAGCGAGGAATCCCATTATGAACAGGTTTCCAGACTTGGCAAAGTACACGGGCAAGTTGTACTCTAGCTTGTTCTCCACCTGATAATTGGTGATAATACAGGTTGCCATAATCAGAAAGGTCAACGCACTCTAAAGCTTTCTGGATAAGATTTTGCAATTCGGCTTTGGCAATGCTAAATTGGTTTACAGAAAGGCCAAGCCCTACAACTTCATGGACTAAGAATGGAAATACGAGCGTTGTTGATTGTGGTAGTACAGCCCGCATTTTTGCCATTACATGAGTTTTTGTTTGGCATACATTATAACCATTTAAGGTTATTTTTCCACTATAAGGAATTTCACCACTCAGAGCTTTGATAAAAGTACTTTTTCCTGATCCATTAGGACCAATAATAATGGTAAAAGCACCACTTTTAGCTTGAAGATTAATGTGTTTAAGAATCTGCTTCTTTCCGCGCTGAACACAAATATTTGTCGCTTCAATCATGAAAAGTCTGTTCCTCGTTTGCATATAAGGATCCATAGAAAGAAAGGTGCACCAAAAAGCGCTGTTACAATCCCAATCGGCAATTCTGCGGGGGCAACAATTAAGCGTGCAAACATATCAGCAAAAATAAGTAATGCTGCTCCCAAGAGAGCAGAGCAAGGAATGAGATAGCGATGATCAGGACCTATGAGTTGACGTAAAATATGAGGAACAATAATACCAATAAAACCAATACCACCACTGACAGCAACAGCACTACCGCACATAAGAGCAACAAGGGGAATAGCAATATTTTTGACGCGTTGAATATGGAAACCAATATGGCCAGCAACAGCTTCTCCAAGAGCAAGGGCATTAAGTGCTCGTGATAAAAAGGGAGAGAAAAGAAGACCAATAACGATAAAAGGGAGAACAAGCCATACTTTCAACCATGTAGCGCCCGCAAGAGAGCCCAGACTCCAAAAAGTGATATCACGCAGTTGTTGGTCATTTGCGACAAAAATCAATGTTCCGACAACTGCACTGCTTAATGCACCAAGAGCAATACCAGCAAGCAGCATGGTTGCAATAGAGGTAAAGCTGTTATGCGTTGCTATTATGTAGAGAATAATCGTTGATAAAAGTCCACCAAAAAAAGCACCTATGATAACTTTATAAGGCTCTAGAAAAGGTGCAAAAGAAACAGGAAAAGCAATGCCGACAACAATTGCTAAGACTGCTCCAAGTCCAGCACCTGCTGATACACCTACAATTCCGGGATCTGCAAGAGGATTACGAAAAAGCCCTTGCATAAGAACACCGGAGACAGCTAAGGCTGCTCCAATCAATAATCCCAAGATAACACGGGGAAGCCTTATGTCGATGAGCACGAGGTAATCACGCGTTTTACTACTTACCGAAAAATCTTGTGTAAGTATCACATGGAGGAGATCAACGAAAGAAACCTTTGCTGCACCATTCAAGAGCCCACCAAAAATACTGAAAATAAGGAATATTATTAAGCTTAATAATAAAATCTTCCCCTGCTTTGAACGGTTTATTTTTTTACCTTCTTTTTCTTTAGGTAAATGCATCTTGGATGTACCGTCTACCATTTTTATCAGCTCTTACCGTTTTGATGTGCACCATAAAGTATCTCAATAAGCTCTCTTGATGCGTCTGCAGTACGTGGACCAAATCCCAAAAAATACATAGCATCCATCTGTTTTATGGCATGATTTTTCGCTGCAGTTGTTGCTTGAATTGCCGGTATGGCTAAAATCTTATCAATGCTGGTTGATCTTGCACCATGTTTTACAAGCAAAATAACATCAGGATCTGATTTCAATAATGCTTCGCCATTGAGAAGTTTATATCCTTTATAATCGGTGATAGCATTGATAGCACCTGAAAGTTTGATCATACTATCAGCTGCAGTACCTGTTCCAGATGCCATGACGCGTCCATTTTGCACAGAGAAAACAAAAAGGACACGCTTTGGTGTTGTTACTTTCGCCAAAAGCGCATCGTTGTCTAAAAAATTACGCTTCAATTTCTCAATTAACGCCGCGGCTTGCACTTCCCGATGAATGGCTTGACCAACGAGGCGAATCTTTTCTATCACATTTTCACGGGAGTAGTCTTCTGGTATGATCACCAGAGGTATTGATGTTTTTTTGAGAATATCAATTGTTGAAGCGGGACCACTTCCTTCAACAAGCAATATACCCTCTGGAGCAAGTGATAAAACCCCCTCAGGTGAAAGAGCACGCATATATCCAAGCACAGGAAGCTTGAGCGCTTCTTGTGGGTAGACGCTTGTACTATCACGGGCGACAAGTTGATCTTGGGCTCCCAATGCATAGACAATTTCTGTAAGTGCTCCGCCGATAGAAACAATTCGAGCATTTTCAGGAAAACGCGTTGCAGGTTCAGCAATTACTTGTTTAGAAAAACAAGTAAGAGAGAGCAGTAAACACGTAAGAAAAAGGTTTGATAACCTATGTAAAAGAGATATGAACATGTCTAACCTTATCTTATCTTAGGTACTGCTGTTTTCTTGGCATGATGGCAAACTATTCAATAAAGAACGCCAATCTTCACGTTCTTTTTGACCCTCCTTGCGTACGCCAAAAAATTGAATAACCATCTCATCATCTTTATCGAAAACTTCAAGTGAACTGACATAACCATCACGGGTAGGTTTGCGAACATGCCATACTCTAGCAATCCCGGACGTGAGTAAATGAAGGTCAAATCTTGGATCAAGAACATTAAGCCAAGGTCCCATTTGCTTAATATTTTTTACAGTCCCACTAAAAATTTGAATACACCCTTTATTCCCAACAAAACACATGATTGGCAGTTCTTGTTGTGCGACTTGGTTAAGCATTATTTCAACAGCATTTACCTGTAATTCATCGGCAAATTCATTACCAACATATTTTACAGCATGATGTCGATTAATTTTAAATTCGGAAATAATTTTGTGAAGTTGGTGTACATCTGTCATTTTCCGCCAACGATCCCGAAAACTCTCAATATCCAATTCTGTTATGTCACATTGGGCTGGGAGAGAAACGGGAAGAATGTTAAGAACAGGAGACTGATCTTCAAGAAGGAGCTTTTCAACAAGTTTATTCCACTCTTCCATATTTGTCATATCTTTAGAATAGACCTTTAAAATAGCAACGCCATGTTGATCAAAGAATTGCAGACTTTTTGTAGGTTTTCCAAGAATAACGACATCATATTCAAAACCGAACTTCCATTGTTTTGTAAAAATACGCAAATCAATTTCACCAAGTGTGATAGGAATATGTTCGTTTTGAACAATTTTTTCAAAGCGTCCCGTTATTTCGTGAACAGCATATTCATTGCGAGTTAAGACCATGACGGTTCCAAGTCGAGGTGCATTTTCCAAGAGAGTAGCAACATCAGTTTGTAGCCTTTTTGCTTTTCCAATGGTACAATAAGCCGCAATAAGCTCCGCTTCAGATATACCAATCGAAACCGCAAAATCGCGGTTTCGCATTTCTTTTTTTTCTTCACGCAAACGAAGAATCATTTCAGCTGTATGTGCCATGAATTTACCTTATGTTACTTAACTCAAAAACTAACTTTCAAATTTTACAATTCCAAGGCAATAAATTAAATTCTTTTAAGAGTTCAATCTATCACAAAATAACACTCTATCGCCAACAGCTGAGCAATCAAAAAACGATAAAACAGAAAGAATTAAAACTTTTCTACCAAATCTTTGTAATTTTAAAGATGTTGAAAATAGAAACACAATAATTAATCCTTTTATCAATACGATTTTATTGACCGAATAATTAACAGAAGTGACTAAAACTTTTGTACAAACGACACCTTAAAGTTACGACCTGGCTGGCTATAATAATCTTTTGGTGTTGAACTTTTACCTGAAGGAAGTTCAGATACATTCCAATATTTTGTATTGAAAAGATTATAAACACCGGCTCTTAGAATAGGTCCCGTTTCACCGAATGGTTTCCACCACCCTGTCATATCAACGACATGATATCCTGGAATTTTTTGGTAATCAGATTCTCCGGCTACTTTGTCACGTTTAGCTGCCAAAGTAAGGATAATATCGCTTCCCCAAACCTCTTTTGCATATCCTAATCCGATAACTGCTTTCAAAGGAGGAATTGAGTTAAGATACTCCTTTTTATCAAGATCTTTTCCTTGTGAATAAGCAAGAGCAACATTGCTATGAAAACCATTTTTAAGAACTAAATGGGCTTTTGTCTCAACACCAAAAATTTGCACGTGAAAACGATTCATGTAATGCCGACGCGCAAATCTAAATTCCTCTGATGGCCCTCTATCCTCAGTATCTATGAAATTCTTATATTTATTGAAAAAGGCATTGAAGGAACCACCGAAATTTACATTTCCATACCGTAGACCAACATCATACCCATTGCTTGTTTCTGGTTGAAGATCAGGATTCCCTTTCACGTAATAAGCAGAAGGTTTGATATAAGAGACGTAAAGTTCTGAAATACGTGGTGCACGAAAAGCCTGTGCCCACTGAGCATAGAGCGTTACTTGATTACGAACATCCCACTCCACGCGTAATTTAGGAGAAAAGCGTGAACCATTTCTTTCTGGAGGGAATTTATCAGAAATCAGTGCTTTCTCATAAGAAGGTGTTTTCTGAGGAACATATTTGTACCAATCATACCGGATTCCCGGTGTTATACGAAAACGATCATCAACCAACCCAATTTCATCTTCAAAAACAAAACCTAAATTGTAACCATTTGTGTCTGGTGAATCTGATCGATTAGCAGGAACAAAAAGACATCCCCGAGCGTATTCTTTTATATGACAATTGTCTTTACCTAACAAATAGTGATGAAATTTAGATGACGAAACATTCATTACAAACTTTAACGTATGGTTTATAGTGCCAAAATCCACTTTTTTAAGGGCATCAGCATTGAAACCATAATTGATATTACGCAAGAAATTATCTCTCAAATAATCCCCTTTGGGAGCTGAAACACGAACGCCTGTCATAACGTAACGACTTGATTGCCTTTGCCAATAAAGCTGCCCATTAAACGCATCAAGAACTGCATCACCATTACCATTATAATTATAAGAAAGAGAAAAGCGCTCACGAAGTTTATTATCCTGCTCATAAACGGAACCTGGAGCGTATCTTTTAGACGAATTTAATTCATGTGTGTTACTATTATGACCAAAACGCTCTGCGGTAAAACCAAGGCGGTGATTATCACTCAAATATTGATGAATTTTAAAAAGCAAGTTATTTTTATCAAAGTGAGAAGGGTTTTTGCGCGTGCGTTCCTCATACCCTTCTACTGTTCCCATATTTTTGCGCTCATGACCTTCTACATAAGATCCTTGAAAAAGTAAAAATGTCCGGTAATTACGCACAGCAAAAGCTTGATCGATGCGCCAGCTGTTATCAACAGAATTATAACCACCTTTTATAAGGCTTCCCCAATTCTTTTCTTCCACGATCAGGTCTTCAGGATCAAGGGTACGCAACGCAATGATTCCCCCTAAGGCGCCAGAACCATAAAGACTAGAATCTGATCCTTGAATAGTATCAAACGTAGAAAGAGCATTGAAATCAAAAGTTGTGTTTCCACCTCCACCACGGAATATATCATTAAACCATGGAAGAGAAATACCATCCATTGTCGTAAGAACACGGTTTGCATCTAAACCCCGAATAACGAAACTGTTATTTTCTGAGTTATAGGATACGGAAGGATTAAGACGACTCACATCATAAACATCAGTTATTTGTCTTTCATCAATATTCTTGTTGGTCTTACGATCAGTCAGAATGGTTATTGAATTTGAAGCATCTTCTATTTTTTTTCCTTTAATAAGGATTGGTTTGAGTTCAGTGACAGCACTTCCATCTTTATTTTGTGCAAAAACAAATGAAGGTATACAGACCGATAATGCACTTAAAATTACACAGCTTTTATAGATATTTTTTCGTCTTATTTGCATAACACATCATAACCCTTTTAAACATCCCCTCTCTGTTTTGAAATTTTTTAATACAAAAAGGCTGGACTCACTGATTAAAACTTGCCAGCCAAGTAGGAATGATTTTGACAACGTCACAAAATCATTAGAAGACCATATTAAACATGACAAAATCAGTCAAGAAAAAAGTTGCAATTTCAAAATAGCCTGTTTTAATGAGATTGAACACCAATATTAAGCTTAAAATAGTGGCAGAAGAAACGATGATTTTTGCAAATACGAAACAATTATTAACTCTTTGGATTGGTGCATTTATTGGGGCTTTCTTTTTGCATGTATTATTGGCAGCACAGTTTTATTTTCAAAGTACTGGTATAAGTAATGGTTTGCTCTCGTCGGAGATTATGCTGACTTTTATGCAAGAAACTGTATATCCGGATGTTGATACAGACTTGCCAGATATTCATAGAGAGTCGGATATTAATACAGAGCAAGAAGTATTACAGTCTGATCTCCTAGAGCAGGAGTCAGAAGGATTGGAATCCGTGGATGAAGTTCAATCGGAAGAACCTCAGCATATAGTAGAACAAGATGACTTAAAGCCTTTAGAAGAACCCCTACCTCAAAAAGTAGAGCATAAAGCGTTTATCAAAAAAACAATACCGATGCCAAAGGCTGTAGTAAAGCGCTCCAATGCAAAGGCGGTACGTTCTTCTTCCATCAACAAGGGCGGCGGTACAGCAGGGCTTGAAGATATGTTGTTAATGGAGTGGTTAGCAAAGGTACAGTCACAATTAGAAAGGCAAAAAAATTATATTGTGGGACAGCGCACCAATCGTACAAAAGGAACGGTGAAGTTAGAATTTATGGTGCATGAGCAGGGGAGTATTTTTTCTAGTCGTGTAGTAGTCTCTGCTGGTGACCCGGAACTTGATCGATTAGCGATGGCAGCCCTTCGACGCGTTGGTTCTTTTCCACCACCACCACCATCAAAAGTGAATAAAACAATTAGAGTATCCCTAATATTTAGCTGATTTTTTATGCGGGGCGCTTTCTTATAATATATTGATTTATAATGATTGTTTATAATTTTAATGAAAGTTCAAATATAATTTATTCGAATTTTTTTGATGTTGAATCAATCAAAACCATCCGCTTACTTATGATACAAGTTGAGGAGGAGCATGGATAAAAAACTTCTAAAAAGCAGTGAATATACTTCTTATGAGTGCTCTAAATGAAAGGGCTTTTGCAACATTGGGAGTTAAGGGATGATAGAGCTATAGCTTTTATTAATTAAAGGTCTAATCGATTTTTATACCATTCGTGAGAGGATTTTCGTAAGTACTTTTCAGATACACCGTTGTGAAATGGACTTAGAAACATTAAAATAAAACAATAATATAAATAAGAAAAACATACTATTTGGGGATACTCTGTTTTGTGTGAAGGATGTGAGCTTATATGTAAAGCTTATATGTAAAAATGAGAAAAACAAAAAGCAAAGTTTCATCTTCATTATTAAAAGATATTGACATATTTCAAAGTCGTAGAACCGAATGAAAGGGAAGGGGCAGAAGAGAATTGTTTGTCTTTAAGGCTTTCTAACTCAATGAGTCTGTCTTTCTGTTATCAGAGATAATCCAAACGATATATATATATATATAATAACGTGCTCTTATTTGGTATAGAAATGTTATAAGCAGGAAAAATAGTCTTAAAAGATGCTGTTTCACAAGATTTGAATATTGACTAATAAGCAACAGTAAAAGGATGAGCTATTTGTTTCACTCTTCTCTTATATTTGTAATCTCTATGATATTGTCGTCTATGTTGAGAAGAAATGAATTATTTGTACTACCTGTTGATTTATAATGATAATTCATCATTTCGAATTTATTAATACTGAATCAATTAAAATTACTTTCTTATACGTCCTAAGAAAGTGGGTAGGGTACTATTTAAAAAGGAATAAAAACACTTCTTGTGAACGCATTTCAAATGCTATTTGGGAAGTTAAGGCATATTATTTCCGTCGACCAGAAAGCAAGTCGGTTGTTATATCTATTTTCCCAGTGAGTCTTGCTTTGTAGACACCATAATTTTCCATGACACGCATCACGTAATTACGTGTTTCTGTATAAGGAATACGTTCAATCCAATCAATGACGTTATCGAGAGATTGACCTCGAGGATCGCCATAACGTTTTATCCATTCATTGACTCGACGGGGACCCGCATTATAGCCAATAAGAGTTAGTATATAGGATCCATTAAAACGTTCTAATTGTTCATTGAGAAAATGAGCACCTAATGTTGCATTATAATGAGCATCACTGCTAAATTTTTTAGGAGACCATGCGATTGAGTATTTTTTTGCCAGTGCTTTTGCTGTTGTAGGAAGCAATTGGAGTATACCTTGTGCACCTGCTTTTGATATGGCTGTTGGATTAAATTCGCTTTCTTGGCGTGCAATGGCATAGATAAGCGATTTTTCTTCTACAGAAATATTAGCAGAAGCTGGTATAGCTCCCAGAGGATGAGAGAGTGCACCGACATTTTTCCCCTGAAAAACAGCCATTTTTCCAATTTTGAGGCTGGTATAATAGTCTCCATTTTTTTCTGCCATAACAGCCAGAAGAGCTAATTCACCGGGGCTTTCTATTTTTTTTCCGAGCTCTCTATAAAAAATTTTAGCAAAATCAGCATAGCCGGCTGCTTCAAGACGTTGAATTGCTTTGATCGCTTTTCGTGCACTAAAATGTTGTCGCTCAGCGGTTGTTGGTTTGGGAAAGAAAACTTTAAGCTTTTTTTGGTTGAGTCGTGCAGCGGCTAATTGACCATAGTAAGTTGCACCAAAATGAGCTGCGCGATGAAAGTATTGCTGGGCATTTTGATGTTCTTCTAGCGTTTCTGCTGTTCGTCCCATCCAGTAATATCCACGTGATGCATAAAAAGGTAAAGAAGAGAGTTGAGGAATACGTGAAAAATGCTGCATTGCCAATTTAGGGTTATGAAGAAACCGTAGTGCATACCACCCTGCATGAAACTCAGCATCGACGGCTAATGCAGATGTTATACCAGTGTGCATTGCAACAAGTTGATAAGCAATTTTTGGTTTGTTTAAATCGAGCATTTCACGAGAAAGGGCGCGTTGTTCTTTCCACAATGAATGAGGGTTCATAAGGCGGAATGCATCTTTTGATGTTTTCATCATGAGTGCTGCTGCTGCATCATATTGCTCTGTTCGTCGAAGATGGCGTATTCGAGCAAACTGAAAAAGAGGATCTTTTTGCCATGATCTCTCTACAGCTTTTAATTTTTGTGTAGCTCTAGGATCATTTTTTTCAACGGCCACAAAAGCATTAAAAAGAGATTGAGCATGGGCTAATTTTGCAACGCGTGCTGCTGAATCAAAACGATGTGCATAGAGCATAAACTGCATGCGTCTCAAATGATCAATAGGTTTTAATGCAGCGTTTGCATTTTTAAGAACAAATACTTCTTCTTTTGCATTAAGCTGTGTTTTATGCCACCATGGCGCAATAACGTGTTGAGCACGAGTGGTTTGTCCCGTTGCGATAAGTGCTTTAGCGAAGAGAGCCATCCCTTGTGCTGTTTGGGGCGGGTGATGAGAAAATTTTTGGATGATTGCGCGTGTGACGTTGGTTTCGTTAAGAAAAGCACGTTCAGCATTGCGTTGCATCGTTTCTATACCGGGCCATCCTTTTAGCATGTTGATTGCATTAAATATTTCAGAACTGGGTATATTAGCTTGGTTTGACACCCCCAGCGCCCATGTCAAAATATGACGATCAAGGCTATGTTTTTCCATTGAATTACGAAGATTTATTGTTTTTGCAATATTGTTGTTTGCTAGTGCATCTAGCCCAGTTTTCAGTTGCTGAAGTGTAGCAGTATTGTGTGATGTAGTGTGTATCTGTTGAAGAGATTCTTGAGCTTCTTTTGCGGTAAAGGGAGTAGGGCGAACCAAAGGGATTGGTACTTTCCCTTGCAAAAGGGGTGTTTGCGCGTATGCACTTGAAAATAAAATTCTTATTGCCAGTATAAGTGTAGTAAAGGTTGATACGAAAAGAGAGGTGGATAATACACGCATAGAGAAAAGACCTTGAGACCTTGCTTTTTGTAAAAACTTAAGGATTTATAGAACACAAGCATGAAAAACGCGTTAATATAGACGGCTTATTTTAAAGAAATGTTCAACATTTAAGGAGGGACATTTTCATCTTATGGGGGCTTTTTTTGAAATTCATCTTGCTTCAATGATAGAGCAAGATTATGTTCTATTTAAAATTTATAAAAGGCGATTATAAAAAAATAAAAGCAAACATTATAGGGAGTTTATCATGCTCAAGGGAGCTATAACTGCGCTTATCACACCGTTTGATAACAAGGGCGCGATTGATGAGAAGGCGTTTTGTGATTTTGTTGAATGGCAGATCACACAAGGGATTAACGGAGTAAGCCCTGTTGGGACAACAGGTGAATCAGCAACGTTAAGTCATGAAGAACATAAGCGGATTATAGAATTGTGTGTTGAGCAGGTTGCAAAGCGTGTTCCTGTTGTTGCTGGAGCGGGATCAAATAGCACAAGCGAGGCTGTAGAGCTTGCACAATACGCGCAAAAAGCTGGTGCAGATGCAGTTTTGGTTGTCACTCCCTATTATAATAGACCAAATCAATCTGGTTTATACAAGCATTTTTCTTCCATTGCCAAAGCTGTTTCTATTCCGATTATAATTTATAATATTCCTGGTCGTTCTATTATCGATATGGCTGTAGAAACGATGAAAGACCTTTATCAAGATTTTAACAATATCATTGGTGTTAAGGATGCAACGAGCAGAATTGAGCGCGTTAGTGAACAAGGTGAAAAGTGTGGAAAAGATTTTGTGCAGCTTTCCGGTGATGATTGTACGGCGTTAGGTTTTAATGCACATGGAGGTATGGGGTGTATTTCAGTTTCTTCTAATGTTGCTCCAAAGCTTTGTGCTGAACTTCAAGCCGCTTGTTTTCGTGGTGATTATAAAACAGCACGAGAATTAAATGATCGCTTGATGCCTCTTAATCGTGCTGTGTTTATTGAACCTAGTCCAGCAGGTATTAAATATGCTGCTGCAAAATTAGGATTTTGTGGTGATACTGTGCGTTCTCCTATTGTTCCATTAACAGAAAGAACAAAGAAGATTATTGATGCAGCCCTCAGTCATGCTGGTCTTTTAAAAGCATAAAATGATATTGACAAAGCCATGAATAAAAAAAAGAACGCGCCCGTACGGAAAATAATTGCTGACAATCGTAAAGCACGTTTTAATTTTGAAATCCTTAATAATCTCGAGGCTGGTCTTGTCCTTCAGGGAGCGGAAGTGAAGTCCTTACGTTCTAATCATGCCAATATTGCTGAAAGCTATGCGAGTTTTGAGAATGGGGAATTATGGTTAGTAAACAGCTATATTCCTGAATATACGCAGGCTAATCGTTTTAATCATGAACCACGACGTTTGCGCAAATTATTACTTTCAAAACGTGAGATGGCACGTTTTTTTAATGCAACGTCTCGTGAAGGAATGACACTTGTTCCTCTCAAACTTTATTTTAATGAACGAGGGCGCGTTAAGTTGGAGATCGCTCTAGCGCGGGGGAAAAAGCTTCATGATAAGCGCGAAACGGAAAAAAAACGTGATTGGGGACGTGAAAAAGCAAGACTTTTAAAAAGATATGGATGATGGATGCAATTTCGATATTCTTTATTTATAGCACTTTTTAAAACAGTTTTAGCATTGATCTAAGTATGTTTTTGCTGCTTGAAAGATTTGGTGAAACATGGCGTCTGTCAAGCGCCCAGTATTTGTATTATAACGAGAACAGTGATAGCTCGAAAAGATGCGTAATCTGCCGATGTTATTGATTTCACCGTGTCCAAAAGGGTGAGATAAAACTTTTGCATTAAGGGCACGTATCGTTGAATGGTGCGCAATGGTGCCTAAGGTAATAACGGCTTTAAGTTTGGGAAGATTTGTTAAAAGAGGTGAGAAGAAATAGCGGCACGTGTTAATTTCTGCACCGGTGGGTTTATTTTCTGGTGGAACACAACGAACAGAGTTAACAATTGCTGCATCAATAAGTTCAAGAGTATCGTCTGCTCTTTCTTCAAAGGTTCCTTGGGCAAAACCAAACTTTTTTAAAGTTGAATAAAGTAAGTGCCCAGCATAATCACCAGTAAATGGACGTCCAGTTCGATTTGCTCCGCGTAATCCAGGAGCAAGCCCAACAATAAGAAGGCGTGTTGTATCTGGCCCTTTATAAGGAAAGAATGGGCGCACCGGTGCGTTATACCAACTTGGTTCTTTTACACGCCAGCCAGCGATAAATTGATGAAGCCTAGGACATAAATTGCAATTTTGGGGTGGTTCTGGGCAAAGTGATGTTAATTGGCTATTCATGGTGTTAGGCATCAATCGTTTTTCTATTTTTTTGAGTCTTTATATAGCGTATATGACGGGTTATGTTTTGATAAACAATCTATAATGAATATAAATAAACTTTTTTAGAAGAAAGTTTAATATAAACTTATTGCTCATTATTGTGTAAAGAGAGATCATCTTTCAGTAATTCATTCGATGAATAAGAGTGCGATACACATGATGTTCAAAGAAAAAAGTTTTCTCTTTAGATAAAGATATTATCATAAAAAGTATGTATAAGGCTGCTGTTATTGCAAAGGGTTTAAACAGCAGGTATTCCTTTTAAAAGGATAAGGACTCCAGACAAGTATTTTGTCAAGAAAGACCTCCCTTTGTTTGAAGTCAATCTATTGGAATGCTTTTAAAAGAAATTTTGATAACAAGCATGAATAGGTTATACATTTTTATAAATTTTCCAAGATTTTTTTTAAATAAGTTCTTTAATCAAAAAATATAAAAGTTTGTGTTGTTTTTCTTGTGTTTTATTTTGATTATTGTATATACTCCTCTATCCGCTATTAAATTTTTTTATTTGAGAAAGAGGCATAAATGGCCCGCGTAACGGTAGAAGATTGTATTGATAAAGTTGACAACCGCTTTGAATTGGTACTTTTAGCAGGTCATCGGGCGCGTCAGATTTCACAAGGAGCGCAGATTACGGTTGATCGTGATAATGATAAAAATCCAGTTGTTGCTTTGCGTGAAATAGCAGAAGAAACATTGTCGCCTGCTGATTTAAAGGAAGACCTTATTCATTCGTTGCAAAAGCATGTGGAAGTAGATGAGCCAGAAATGGCAAGTGAATTTATTACCCATTCAGGTGAAGCTGAAAGTGTTTTTAATACGTCGTCGCAAGAAGAAGGTACTTCATTTGATCATATGTCAGAAGAAGAGCTTTTAGCGGGTATTGAAGGTTTGGTTGTTCCAGAAAAAAGTGACGATTATTAATTGCAGCAATTTATGTTACAGGAGTAAAGATACCTTGTCATGTAAGGAGCAATTATTTTTCTTGTCTTTTATTGATAGGACATGTTCAATAAAGATTAGAGGTGTGAAAAGATAAAGGATATGCTCGTATGATGCGTCAGTGTGAGCTTGTTGGACGTGTTCAACGTTACAAGTCTGACGTAGATGAGGCTCTTTTAAACAGGGCCTATGATTATGCAATGAAAAAGCATGCACATCAAAAGCGTGCGTCAGGTGATCTTTATTTTTCTCATCCTTTAGAAGTTGCTGCTATTTTGACAGATATGCGGTTGGACGAGGCAACGATTGCTGTTGCTCTTTTGCATGATACAATTGAAGATACAAGCGCTACACGAGCAGAAATTGATCAGCTTTTTGGTTCTGAAATTGGGAAGTTGGTTGAAGGGCTTACAAAGCTTAATAAGCTTGATCTTGTATCAAAGAAAGCCGTACAAGCAGAAAATCTTCGTAAACTTCTTATTGCTATTTCTGATGATGTTCGTGTTCTTTTAGTCAAACTTGCTGATCGTCTTCATAATATGCGTACCCTTGGTGTTATGCGTGATGATAAACGTCGGCGAATTGCTGAGGAGACGATGGATATCTATGCGCCACTTGCAGGTCGTATGGGTATGCAGGATATGCGTGAGGAATTAGAGGATCTCTCTTTCTTTTATTTAAATCCAGAAGGTTATCGTACGATTACCAATCGACTTTCTGAATTATTGAAACACAACCGTGATTTGCTTTCCACAATTGAAAATGAATTGACAAAACTTTTTTTCGAGCATGGCATTAAAGCAGATGTTAAAAGCCGTCAGAAAAAATCTTATTCAGTTTTTCGCAAAATGGAAAGTAAAGCATTATCTTTTGAACAATTATCGGATATTTTTGGATTTCGTGTGATTGTTGAGTCCGTGAATGATTGTTATCGTGCTCTTGGTGTCATTCATACGACATGGCCAATGGTTCCTGGTCGTTTTAAAGATTATATCTCTATACCAAAGCAAAATGATTATCGTTCTATTCATACAACAATTGTTGGTCCTTCAAGACAACGTGTTGAGTTGCAAATTAGAACGGCTGCTATGGATGAAGTTGCTGAATATGGGGTTGCTGCTCATTCCATATATAAAGAGCACGGTTCCAATTATTCGACTGTGAAGTTATCAAGTGAAACGAATGCCTATGCATGGTTGCGTCAAACGATACAATCTTTGTCTGATGGAGATAATCCAGAAGAGTTTTTAGAACATACAAAACTTGAGCTTTTTCAAGACCAAGTTTTTTGTTTTACGCCGAAAGGTCGATTAATTGCTTTTCCTAAAGGAGCTACGCCTATTGATTTTGCTTATGCCGTCCATACAGACATCGGTGATTCTTGTGTTGGTGTAAAAATCAATGGTCGTATTATGCCTTTAATGACCAAATTAAAAAATGGTGATGAGGTTGATATTATTCGCTCACACGCTCAAATTCCGCCAGCAGCATGGGAATTTCTTGTTGTCACGGGTAAAGCACGTTCAGCTATTCGACGAGCAAGTCGTGCAGCGGTACGTAAACAATATTCGGGTTTAGGATATCGTATTCTCGAGCGTTCATTTGAATATATGGGAAAGCAATTTTCAAAAGACCTTTTGAAGAAAGTTTTGCCACGTTTAGCACGTAAAGATGTAGAGGATGTATTGGCTGCTGTTGGGCGTGGAGAGCTGTTTTCCGCTGATGTGATTAAAGCGGTTTATCCTGATTATCAAGATCACCGTGTGGTACAAAAGTCATCTTTTAAGCCTGGGGAAGAAGGTTGGTTTAATATTGAAAATGCTCAAGGTATGATTTTTAAAGTTCCAGAAAATGAAAAGAATGCAATGGTCGAGAATCATCAATCTAAAGCCTTGCCTATTAGAGGAACCCGTGGAGATATACCCGTACGTTTTTCACCGGAAGGAGCAGTACCTGGAGATCGGATTGTTGGTATTATGCAGCCAGGAGCTGGGATTGTTATTTATCCAATACAGTCTTCAGCTTTGATGGCATATGATGATCAGCCAGAACGATGGATTGATGTCCGCTGGGATATTGATGCCCAAATGAATGAACGTTTTCCTGCACGGATGAATATTTTAGTTGTAAATAGTCCTGGTTCTCTGGCTGAAATTACACAAATAATTTCTGCTAACGATGCCAATATCCAAAATTTATCTTTTATCCGTACAGCACCAGATTTTACAGAAATTATGATTGATTTGGAAGTGTGGGATTTAAAACATTTGAATCGTATTTTTTCTCAGTTAAAAAAGGCAGGTTCAGTAAGTACAGTACGGCGGGTTCATGGATAAAAAGAAAGATTTTGCAATGAAGACACAAGATGTCATTGATATTTTTAAACAAGCAGATGCTATTCTAGAAGGGCATTTTATTTTAACATCGGGGCGCCATAGTGCGACTTATATGCAAAAAGCGAAAGTATTCATGCATGCTGACTTGACGGAAAAGTTATGTCGTGGATTGGCTGAAAAAATCAAAAAATCTATCGAGGGAAAAATTGACTATGTTGTTGGTCCCGCAATTGGCGGTCTTATTCCTTCCTATGAAACTTCACGTCACCTTGGTGTTCCTTCTCTTTGGGTAGAGCGTGTAAATGGCATCTTTGAATTGCGTCGTTTTGAAATCAAGAAGGGTGCACGGGTTGTTATTGTTGAAGATATTGTAACAACGGGTCTTTCCATTCGTGAGACTGTTGAAGCGCTTGTTGCAGCAGGAGCAGAGGTATTGGCTAGTGCATGTATCCTTGATCGTTCTGGTGGTAAGGTCAATGTTGGAGTTCCATTGATTGCGCTTGCTGAATACGAGATAACCTCTTATGCTAGTGATGCACTTCCTGCAGAGCTTTCTGTTCTTCCCGCGATTAAACCAGGCAGTCGAAATATTTAATTGTCGTTCTATTTTTTTTGTGCAAAAGCTTAAAAAGATTAATTTGGATGATATAGATTATTTCATCATCAAAAGATGTATATTGAGAGTCATATGCTTTTTCGTCGTCGAGAACCAATAGATTTTGTAACGCGTATTCGACTTTGGTTATGGCCACGTCGTTCATTTTCTCGCTCATTTTGCTACATACATAAACGTATTTTGCGTATATCAGCAACACCGCATGAAGTAGCATTAGGGGTTGCTGTTGGCGTTTTTTTAGCTTGTTCCCCTTTCTTTGGGCTGCATATTATTTTGGCAATATTTTTTTCTTGGCTTTTGCGTGCAAACTTTGCTGCCGCAATCATTGGGACAATTTTTTCTAATCCACTCACATTTTTATTGATTGTCATGGCTGATTATAAAGTAGGGTATTTTTGTTTATCACTTTTTAGCGATGTCAAAGAGATTTCTCTTTCGCAAATTCGTGCTCTATTTAATGGTTTGACATTGTCAAATCTCTCTCTCCTCTTTAAAGGCGCATGGGACACAATTATGAGTCCTATGATTTTAGGGGGAACTCTTTTAGGTATTGTTTTTGGTGGTTTATCTTATATAGGTGTTTACAGAGCAACGGTTCGTTTTAAACAAAAGCGATATCAAAAGATTATAAAAAAAAGGCGTTTAAAGAAGCGCTCATCGCCTGTATTAAAACAGAAATAAATTTAAGAAAGATCGGGTAATATCTTATGATTATTGGTCTTGGAAATGATCTGGTTGATATACGACGTATTGAGAAAATGTTGGTTCGTTATGGTGAGCGTTTTATTGAACGTATTTTTACGGATATTGAAAGAAATAGATCTGAAAATCTCAAAAAAAGCTCCTCTTCTTATGCAAAAAGATTTGCTGCTAAAGAAGCATGTGCTAAAGCCTTAGGAACGGGAATCGCTTGTGGTATCAATTGGAAAGACATGGGGGTAGTTAATTTGCCGTCTGGTAAACCAATAATGCAATTAACAAATCGTGCGCAAATACAACTTCAAAAGTTATTACCTCCTCATCATGATGCAGTTATTCATCTTAGTATAACAGATGATTTTCCTTGGGCACAGGCATTTATTATTATCGAAGCACTTCCACGTGGATAGATGGCATGAGAGATTGTGCTTTTGTTATTTGAATATTATGATGAAAAAAATTATATCTGTGATGAGAAGGCAGTTGGTGATGATCCAAAAAGATAAAGTGCATAAAAAAGAAAAAAAAGGTGGGCTTCGTGAATTTATTTCTGTTTTAATACAGGCTTTGCTTTTAGCAGCGTTTATTCGGACACTTTTTTTCCAGCCGTTTAGTATTCCTTCCGGTTCAATGCGTCCTACTTTGTTGGTGGGAGATTATCTGTTTGTTTCTAAGTATGCATATGGGTATTCTCGTTTTTCCATCCCCTTTTCTCCTCCTCTTTTTTCTGGACGGATTTGGGCATCTCAACCTCAACGTGGAGATGTGGTCGTTTTTCGCTTACCAAGTAATCCGAAGATTGATTATATAAAACGCGTTGTTGGGCTACCAGGTGATCGTATACAAGTCCGTCAAAGTGTCCTTTATATTAATGATGAGGCTGTTTCACGTCACTTTATGGGGGAGATTGATAATTCTGATATAACAGAGGTTAACTATCCTGTTGAGGTTTATCGCGAGACAATGCCTAACGGTGTCAGTTATGATACACTTGATTTAGCTTTCATCCCGAAAGTTGATGATACAGAAGTCTTTGAAGTTCCTCAAGGACATTACTTTATGATGGGAGATAACCGCGACAATTCAGATGATAGTCGTTTAGATGTAGGCTATGTTCCAGAAGAAAATCTTATTGGTCGCGCGAGCGTGATTTTCTTTTCTATCAGTAATGGTTCAAGTGCTTGGCAGATTTGGCGCTGGCCATTTGATGTGCGTTGGAAACGTTTGTTTTCTTTCATAAATACGGTTCATGATTTGCCGCTTATCAAGCAAGGAAACAACGATGAAACGTCTCATGATTGATCAGCTTTTCAAGCTGACGGGGCATCGTTTTAAAGATGAAGAGAGGTTAAAGAAGGCATTAACACACTCGAGTGTACAAGATTCGGAACAGGGGAATTATGAACGACTAGAGTTTCTAGGGGATCGGGTTTTAGGGCTTTTGATTGCAGAGATGCTGTATCAACTTTTTCCTCAGGCAAGTGAAGGTGAATTATCAGTCCGTTTAAATCATCTGGTCAATGCACAGACATGTGCTGATATTGCGCGTGAAATGAGACTTCCTGATATGATCCGTGTTGGTTTTGAGATGAAAAATTTTGAGGGGCGTCGACTTATCAACATGCATGCAGATGTCGTGGAAGCTTTGATTGCCGTAATATATCTCGATGGAGGATTGGAAAGCGTTCGCCCTTTTATTCAAAAATATTGGCAAAGTCGGGCAAAGAAAATGGATGCTGGTCGACGTGATGCCAAGACAGAATTACAGGAATGGGCGCATATCCAAGGCAATGCACAACCACATTATCAGGTTATAAAACGTTCAGGTCCAGATCACGATCCTGTTTTTATGGTAGAGGTCAGTATTTCTGGGTTTGCTTCAGAGATTGGGCAGGGAAGCTCCAAAAGATATGCTGAAAGAATGGCAGCTGAAAAAATTTTGCGACGAGAGGGTGTATGGAAAACAGTAGGAAAAAATGATCATGAGTGACGTTATGAAAAAGCGTTCTGGGTTTGTTGTGCTTATTGGGATGCCTAATGCCGGTAAATCGACATTGGTTAATCAATTGGTTGGAACAAAGGTTTCAATTGTAACACATAAGGTACAAACAACACGAACTTTAATCCGCGGTATTGTCATTCATGATGATGTGCAAATTGTGTTGGTTGATACACCGGGTGTTTTTCGTCCCCATAAGCGCTTAGAACGAGCCATGGTCTCTGCTGCTTGGGGAGGGGCTAAGAGCGCTGATGTTCTACTCGTTTTAATTGACGCTCAAAGTGGTCTTTCGGATGAAGTTGATATGATGTTAGATATTGTAAACAATATGAAACAAGAAAAAGTTCTTGTTCTTAATAAGGTTGATACAGTTGTTAAATCATCTCTTCTAGCGTTAACCACTAAAATAAATGAACGTGTAAAGTTTGCGCAAACATTTATGATTTCTGCTCTAAACGGTTCTGGTTGCAAGGATTTACTTCATGCGTTGAGTAACATGATGCAGGAAGGGCCATGGTATTATCCGGAAGATCAAATTTCTGATATGCCTATGCGTCATCTTGCTGCTGAAATTACGCGTGAAAAACTTTTTCTTCGTCTTCATGATGAACTTCCTTATTCCTCAACGGTTGAAACAGAAAACTGGGAAGAGCGTTCAGATGGTTCCGTTAAAATTAATCAAGTTATTTATGTCGAGCGTGAGAGTCAGAAAAAAATTGTCTTAGGAGCAAAAGGCGATACAATTAAAGCGATTGGTCAAGCAGCACGTAAAGAACTCATGGAAATTATGGATCAAAAGGTGCATCTTTTTCTCTTTGTGAAAGTGCGCGATAATTGGGATACCGATCCAGAACGTTATCGTGAAATGGGATTGGATTTTTTAAAATAAGATTTTTAAAAATAATTAAAGTAAAATGAAGTGGAAAGAACAAGCCGTTATACTTGGTACACGCCAATATGGTGAAACAAGTGTTATTCTTGAGATTATGACACGTGAACATGGTCGTTATATGGGAGTGGTAAAAGGGGGGCGCTCGCGTCGCATGGCAGCTCTTCTTCAACCTGGAAATTTTGTGGAGGCTGAATGGTGGGCTCGTTTAGACGAACATTTGGGACTTTTTCGGCTTGAAGCTCTTGATTTACATGCGGCACGATTAATCTGTCTACCAGAAGCACTTTATACTTTGCAATTGATAGCTTTTCATTTGCGGCTTCTTCCCGAACGTGATCCGCACCCCATTTTATATGATATTTTACACCTTTTTATGCAGAATTTTGATGAACCATTTGTAAATGCAGAATTGCTTGTACGTTTTGAAATGCGGCTTCTTGAAGAACTTGGTTTTGGTCTTGATTTATCTTGTTGTGCTGCAACAGGTCGTCAGGAAAGGCTTCATTACGTATCACCAAAATCTGGACGGGCTGTCTGTGAAGAAGCAGGGGAACCTTGGAAAAAAAAGCTTCTCATTCTACCACAGTTTCTTGTACAAAGAACGACTCGTCCTGCTGATTTTAGTGACATAATAAATGGTTTTATACTGACGGGTTTTTTTCTTATGCGTCATGTCTGGGAGCCACGAGATATAAAGCAGCCGTCAGTGCGCATGAATTTGATACAATTGTTTGAGCGTCAATTTGGTGTACAGGCATTAATTGGTTGATCTGATGATAATTGAATGGGAAAATGAGAATTTTAAAGACAATTGCTGAAGTCCGCCAATATACTTCAGAGGAACGACGTTTAGGTTTTTCGATTGGTTTTGTTCCAACAATGGGGGCATTGCATGATGGACATCTTGCATTAGTACAGTATGCAAGAGCAATGTGTGATCGCGTAGTGGTTTCTATTTTTGTCAATCCAAAGCAATTTGGACCTCATGAAGATTTTTCTCAATATCCAAGAGATTTGAAGGGCGATTGTGCTTTGTTAAAAGAAGCAGGTGTTGAATGTGTTTTTGCTCCTTCTGTCGATGAAATGTGGCCACTGGGGAATGATACAATTGTACAAGTGAAAAAATTATCACGTATTTTGATGGGAAAATTACGTCCGGGGCATTTTTGTGGTGTAACAAGCGTTGTTGCTAAACTTTTTAACATTGTCCAACCAGATAAGGCTTTTTTTGGGGAAAAAGATTTTCAACAAATTTTAATTATTCGGCGTATGGTTGAAGATTTGGCTTTTCCTATTGAAATCGTTGGAGTTCCTATTCTACGGGAGTCAGATGGTGTAGCGTGTTCTTCACGCAATCAGCTTTTAACATTAGAAGATCGTAAAGCTGCCAAAATTATTCCTGAAAGTGGAAAAGCTGCTGAAAAGCTTTATCATGAAGGTGAACGGTCGGTTGATAAATTATGCAAAACTGTTCGTGATATTTTACAACAAGAAACGCGTGCAATCATTGAAGCGATAGATTTACGGGATATGGAAACTTTATGCGTGGTTAAAGGAACATTGAATAAACCAGCAGTTTTACTTCTTACTGTCCGCTTTGGTGAGATAAGGCTGATTGATCAATATATATTGCAAGAGAAGGGTGGAAAATGAGTGTACATAAAACCGTAAAGCGTATAACATCTTCCGAAATACGTGCACGAAAGGGACAACAGCCAATTGTTTCTTTAACAGCTTATCAAGCTTATACTGCGCGGATTGCTGATCCATATTGCGATATCCTTTTGGTTGGTGATAGCGTTGGGATGGTTGTGTATGGGTTTGAGACAACGCTTCCTGTTAATTTAGATATGATGATTTCACACGGGAAAGCCGTGGTGCGTGGATCTCAAAAAGCTCTTGTTGTTATTGATATGCCTTTTGGTTCTTATGAGGAAAGTCCAGAGCAAGCTTTTTTAAATGCATCGCGCATTCTTGCACAAACGGGGTGTGGTGCAGTTAAGCTTGAAGGGGGCGTTTATATAGCCGAAACAGTAGATTTTTTGTGTAAACGTGGCATTCCAGTGATGGGGCATATCGGTCTTACACCCCAAGCAATGAATCGTTTTGGTGGTTTTAAAACACAAGGACGCAAGGAGAATGATTGGCAAAGAATTGAAGCAGATGGAGCAGCGATTGAAGAGGCAGGTGCTTTTGCTGTTGTTTTAGAAGCAATGGTTGAACCTTTAGCGGTGAAACTGACAGATAAGCTTTCTATCCCTACGATCGGTATAGGGGCGTCCAATCAATGTGATGGGCAAGTATTGGTTATGGAAGATATGTTGGGCTATGGTTCTCATGTGCCAAAATTTGTACGCCGTTATGGAGACCTTGAACAAGCCATGGAAACTGCAATAAAGAATTATGCAGAGGATGTCACATCTCGTGCTTTCCCAGCGGATAATGAAGTTTATAAACTAAAATAAACTTCAGTTTAAGATGAAAGGTTTGACAAGAGAACATTTGTTATTTTGATAATGAATGTGCATTTTTAATATATTTTGTATGCAATTTGAACTGTGATTTTTTCCATTTCTTTAATGAAGTCACGCCTCTCATGCAAAACAGAACGCCATTGGGTCGCTAATTCACATGCTTTTTTAAAGAAAGCTTTCTTAAGGTACCCAACCTATTTCGCGACGGCGTTCGTGAATAGTATAGTGGTAAGTCCCTTATGAAGTGTATAAAATTTATAGAGTACTCCCGTCTTTACGCTTCATAAGAGAGCAAGCCGGCATCATCACACACTTTGCCAATTTTCAATGCTGCGACAGCGCTTAGCACTTGAGATGGTCATAAGAAGCATTTTAACTCTTTCTTTAAAAAATTTTACCCACACGCCAGACCCGCTTGTGGTGTGCAAGAGAATGATTTTGATTGATTCAATATAAACAGATTTGAAATGAGTGAAGCTTACGATATTAGGAGCTCTCATTCAAAATGAAAAAACAATGAATTATTATTATAAGTCAGTGTGATGATTCTGTAATGACAAGGAATCAACAATGCGAAAGGGCTATAATCTTTGGACATCCAAGTCATTAAAGCGCGTTAAAAATGCGTTTTCAATGTGTTGGGTAGAATAGGGGGATAAATTCAGATCATCGGGTAAAATATTATTGGGAGAGCCAAAATAGTGAAGGGCTTCTTCTGTATTAAATCCAGCAAGCGTAATCGCTTCATAATAGGCAGCGATACGGTCGGCTTGTTTAATTTTTTTTAAAAGTTTTTGAGAAAGATCAACGGGAAGAGAAAAGCGCATGTGGATAGCATCTTGGATGCGCTTTTCAACGCGTTCATATTGTTTTCCTATAACAGCTTTAAAAGGGGAAATCATATCGCCGATGACATATTCTGGAGCATCATGAAGAAGGGCATAAAGACATTCGTTGCTTCCCGATTGTGGAAAAAGTTTTTGAAATATTTGTTCAACCAAAAGTGAATGTTGTGCAACAGAATAGGCATGCTCTCCTCGTGTTTGACCGTTCCAACGTGCTACGCGAGCAAGTCCATGGGCAATATCTTCAATTTCAACATCAAAAGGAGAAGGGTTGAGAAGATCAAGTCGCCTTCCAGAGAGCATTCTTTGCCAAGCGCGGGCTTCTCCATTTTTTAATAATTCAGCTTTAGCCATGAGTGTTTTCTATAGTATTTTCAGGAAAGGTAAAATTCATATTTTCAGCAATGCTTATAGTGACAGGAATGTTTTTTACAGTAAAGGGGATGTTATGATCCATAGCATCTTTGACGTGGTCAATACGCATTAAAGCAAGAGCCTCATTTTCTACACATGTTCCCAAGTAGCCAAGCACTTTTGTTCCTGCTTCAATGCTAGATTGAGGGATTAATTTACACTGGCCTTTTACAATAAAAATACGGCGACGTGCTGCACGGCGGTGGTGCATTCGTGAAACAATTTCTTGTCCAATATAACATCCTTTATTGAATGCAAGTCCATTGATTTGATCGTAATTAATATCATGAGGAAAGACTTTGCCAATTTCATAGTCTTGATCACTTTCCGCAATTGCATAACGGATACGCAATTGATTCCATGTGTCATGATATTCTGAAGTTAAAAAAGGTTTTTTGCCATAGATTCGTATTATTTTTTCTTTTTGTGGGAAGCGTTTATCAACAAAACTTGAATCAAAATTTAAAGCATCTGATTCATTATTCAAAGAAACTGTAACAAGCTCTTGGAATGGTTGTGTAATTTCTACTTTTTTGCGCAGCTTATAGAGCAACAGACGCTTATGGAGCGTATCAGCTAAAGGCATCCTGATATCAATCAGGTAACCATCTTCTTTTTTTCCGATAAGAAAATCAGCAAGAACCTTTCCTTGTGGGGATAAAAGGGCTCCAGGGAAAAGTTCCTGTGGACTGATTTTTTTTACATCTGTCGTGATCAGGGATTGTAGAAAATCTGTTGCTTCTTCGCCTGTAATTTGAATAAGTCCGCGGTTTTTTAAGCAAATGGCATTTTGTTTTTCAATCATGGTTCTTGCCTTTCTGCTCAAAGTTACATAATCGATAAGTGAGCAATATGTAAGGAGCGTGGTTATGTTTAAAACATTTGATACAATTTTTAAAGGTGCAACACTTGTGAATCATGATGGAAGAAGCAAGCGTGATATTGGTATTACAAATGGTCGTATTGCTGAAATAGGCGACCTTACATGTGCATCGGCTAGTGAGGTCATTGATTGTACGGGGCTTCATATTTTACCAGGAATTATTGATAGCCAAGTGCATTTTCGTGAGCCAGGAAATGAATATAAGGAGGATTTGGAAAGTGGCTCGTATTCTGCTGTGTTAGGGGGGGTTACGGCAGTTTTTGAAATGCCTAATACCAATCCATTGACAACATCAGAAGAAACATTAAGCGATAAGGTTCAACGCGCATTTCATCGAATGCATTGTGATTTTGCATTTTGGGTTGGAGGAACGCGTGAAAATGCTCATGAACTATCTGAATTAGAAAGACTTCCTGGTGCGGCTGGAATTAAAGTCTTTATGGGGTCCTCTACCGGTGATCTTTTGGTTGATGATGATGAAAGTGTACGCCTTATTTTGAAGAATACACGCCGTCGTGCGGCTTTTCATTCTGAAGATGAGGCGAGGCTCAAAGAGCGTAAAATATTGCGTATTGAAGGGGATGCATCGTCACATCCGATTTGGCGTGATGAAGTTGCGGCATTAAAATGTACGCAGCGTTTGGTAAAAATTGCTCATGAGACGAAGGCTCGGATTCATGTGTTACATCTTTCGACAGAAGAAGAAATTGATTTTCTAAAAAAACATAAGGATGTTGCAACAATTGAAGTGACACAACATCATTTGACACTCACGGCTGATGATTATAAGAAGTTTGGTACATTAATTCAGATGAATCCGCCTATTCGTGAGCCGCGCCACCGTGACGCTCTTTGGTACGGTGTTCAACAAGGAATTATTGATGTCTTAGGTTCAGATCATGCGCCTCATACTCTTGAAGAAAAACTTCAACCTTATCCCTCTTCACCTTCAGGTATGACAGGCGTGCAAACAACAGCAGCAATTATGTTGACACATGTGAATGCAGGAAAAATATCTCTTGAACGTTTTATTGATCTCACTTCACATGGCCCTAGTCGTATTTTTGGTATAAGTTGTAAAGGGCGCATTGCTGTTGGGTTTGATGCTGATTTAACCATTGTTGATCTTAAGCGAGAGGAAATTATTACGAATAGCTTAATTGGTTCTCGCGCCGGTTGGACACCTTATGATGGTCAAAAAGTTAAAGGTTGGCCTGTTGGGACTATTATCCGTGGTATGCGCGTTATGTGGGAAGGTGAAATTGTTACACCTTCACAAGGAGAGCCTGTTAAATTTATGGAAACTTTGGTGTAAACAAATTAAAATTATAAGTATGCCGTAAAATACCATCTTTTAGAGTGGTGATATAGGGTATGTCAGCCTCTTTGGTACATAAGTGTTTTTTTAATGCGAGGTGAGTATTCTTAGGCTTGTTTGTAGAAACTATGCAGCAAATTACATGTGTTAGAAGCCAAGAGAAACCTTGTTCAACAAGAACCTAGATTATTTACAGAGCAAATTTAGTTAAAAATCTTTGTCCGTTAAAGTGTGGGGAGGAAGCCAAAGAACAGTTTTGTATGGGGAAAAAGGCGCATATGAATAAAAGCGTATCAAGACATTATTCTTTAAACGTCTCTCTATTTTCAGAGCTGGTTTATTGCTCCCCGCATTTGTGAAAGGAGTATCATTGATATCGCTAAGATTGAGAGAGCTACTTTTTGTATAGATTAATTATTTATAATGCATGAGGAGGTTTTCAGATAAAATTCTTCCTTCCTCAATGTATCTTTGGTTGGCTTCAATGGCTGCTTGTGTACAATGATGATAATTTTCTGAGAAAGCACGATACGCTTCATTAAACGCTTCATAAAAATAAGCACGTCTTTGTGGAATGGGGCGTTCTGCTTCAATCAGTGCATTCATATAGTCATACCATTGGTTTGTTGGAGGCTCGCAAAGATTTTGGAGAGAATGCAATGATCCCAAAATTTCTGCTAGTCGGAGTAATTTTTTTTCATAAGGTGGAGATTGTTGTGCAAAGGTTGGCATTGAAATGACAAGAAATATTAAAATAATGATGTTCATCAATCTATACCGCATTATTTTTATTGCTTTCTTTGAATAAAACTCTGTAAAGATAAAATAATTTTGTCATGAGAACGGTGTAAAAAAATAAAGTTAATTGCTACATTATTCTCAATTATTGATTATAAAATATAGGGCGTAAGAGGCAGTAAGGAACCCATTGTGGAATATTGAAAATACTGACGAAGCTTTGTGTGGTTAAAAATTTAAGATTTTCTTTCTGCAAACTATCTATTTTTCACATAGATTTATATTGTATTGCCTATAGATTTTTTTCTAAGCTCATTTTCTTTAAGGAGAGAAAGCATCTCTAATGATAGAACGCTTTTGTCCAATCAAATAAAATAGATTGTTTTTATGATAAACGATGGATACAGCCGTAAATACAATGGGAAAATGGTAAGAAGAATTTACTATAAGATACAAGTTTTTAGCTTAAACCGCGTAATACAATGATTTGAGATAAGATACATCTAAAAGGATCGGTGCATAATATCGTCCATGGAGTCAATAAATGAAAGAGTTGCGATTTTATAATACGCTAACACGTAAAAAAGAAAAATTTACACCAATAGATGCGACAAGAGTACGCCTTTATGTTTGTGGACCGACAATTTATGATTATGCGCATATAGGAAATGCACGTCCTGTTATTGTTTTTGATATTTTATTTCGCTTATTGCGTCATGTTTATGGCAATGAGCATGTTCTATATGCACGTAATATTACAGATGTCGATGATAAAATTAATGCACGAGCAGCTAGCGAATATCCAAACGTATCATTGAATGAGGCTATTCGTCACTTAACAGAACGTACATATTCTCAGTTTCAGCAAGATACCATAGCACTTGGTTGTCTGTTGCCAACCAGTCAGCCACGCGCCACTGAGCATTTAGAGGAGATGCGCTCTTTAATTGAAAGGTTGCTTGAAAAGGGGCACGCTTATGAAGCGGAAAATCATATATTATTTTCTGTAAGTAGCATAAAAAATCCTCCCCATTATGGGGCATTTGCAAATCGTTCTTTAGATGAAATGAGGGCGGGGGCGCGTATCGATGTTGCTGCTTATAAAAGGGAAGAGATGGATTTTGTTTTGTGGAAGCCTTCTGTGGAAGGAGAACCAGGTTGGAAATCACCGGGCGGAATTCCTGTTTTAGGTCGTCCAGGTTGGCATATTGAATGTTCTGCAATGTCAATGGCAAAGTTATTAGCGCCCTATGGCGGTGGTTTAACCTGTGATGATCCGACCGCCAATGTTTTTGATATCCATGGTGGTGGAATTGATTTAATTTTTCCTCATCATGAAAATGAGATTGCACAAAGTTGTTCAGCTTTTGGGACGGAGCGAATGGCTAATTTTTGGATGCATAATGGTTTTTTACAAGTTGAAGGCAAAAAGATGTCGAAAAGCTTTGGCAATTTCATAACTATTCGTTCTGTTTTAGAGAATAATTTGGGGGAGTTTAATGGTATTTTAACCGATGAAATGAAGCAAAATTGGGCTGGTTTGTCTGCGCGTTTTTCGATGTTGCAAACGCATTATCGTGAACCATTAAATTGGACAGCACAGCGTTTAATACAATCGAGCAGCGAACTGTATCGTTGGTATGAATGGCTTCGCAGCAAAAAGAGTGAGATGAAAAACAATGAAGCAATTGATGATACTTTGATAGATGCACTTAGTGATGATCTTAATACTCCAAAAGCACTGACTCTTTTGCGAAAATTTTATAAAGAAGGAAATGCTTTGGCTCTTCTGAATGGGATGAATTTATTAGGACTGTTAAGACAAGAATGGATTAAAGAAATAGATTGCCCATTATTTACGAGAAAAACTTTCCTTGATACAAAATTTATTGATCAGCGCATTGCCGAAAGACTAAGACTTATCCATAATAAAGAGTGGGAAGCTGCGGATACAATTCGTGATGAGCTTGCAGCCAAGGGGGTTCTTTTAAAAGACAGTAAGGATCCGCAGAGTGGTGAGCGCATAACTGTGTGGGAAATAAAGCGACACTAAAGCGACACTAATGTCTCTATTCCAGCAGCTCCATAAAAAAGGAGAATATGATGGAATTTTTATATCATTATGGGTATGTTGCACTAAAACTAGTTGTAGGACTTATCGCTTTCCTCTTGATTTTAAGAACCACAGGTCGTGGTAGTCTTAGTCAAATGACGCCAGTTGATTTGGTAAGTAATTTTGTCATGGGAAGTATTATTGGAGGCGTTATTTATAGTCCGGATGTTAGCAGTATTCAATTGTTGATTGTCTTATTTATTTGGCAGACTTTAGTCACATCTCTTAATTTTCTGATGCGCTATTCAGTTTTTTTTCGTCGTCTTATTGCAGGACGACATATTGCATTGGTTTTAGATGGAGTATTTCAAGTGGATAAGATTAAAAAATTAGGTATCAGTGTGAATGATCTGATTACAATGTTGCGCATTAAAGGCTGTAGTTTACATGAAGCTGCTTTCGTTCGTTTAGAAACCAATGGCGATTGTTCCGTTATTAAAAAGGAAGAAGGAAAGAAGTCTATCATTTTAATACAAAATGGTGAAATTCTTGATAAGGGGCTGAAAGAGATTGGTAAAACAAAAAAATGGCTTCAGGCAGAATTGAAAAAAAAACATGTAAAAGTTGAAAATTTATTTGCAGCAGAGTGGTATGAAAATACAGATCAAAATAATAAATTGTATAGTGGATTATTTCTTGTTCCTTTTTCAAAAACAGTCTAACTTCAAAAAACAGGTAGGTATAGCTTATTGGAAGCCATAATGAAGAGATGAATCTATAAATAACCACAGAGGGTATTTTGCCTGTTTGTGCGGATGATAGAGAAGTAAGGACTTTATGAAACGCAATGAAATGACAAAAACTGTATCATCAGATACAGGGAAGACTCTGCACACACTTTACAATTTATGGCCCTATATGTGGCCGGTAGGGCGGCGTGATCTAAAAATGCGTGTGCTATGGGCAATATTTTATCTTGTTTTGGCTAAGCTCGTTCTCATATCTGTACCGTATTTATTTAAATATTCTACGAATGTGCTTGATTCAAGCTTTCAGCTACCTGAATGGTTCCCATCCAGTTGGATTATTCCCATCATGCTTGTTTTGGCATACAATGTCGCGCGTATTATGCAGGCTGGATTAAATCAATTACGCGATTCCCTGTTTGCCACTGTTGGTCAATACGCTGTTCGTCAATTAGCTTATAAAACCTTTGTACATATGCATGAGTTATCTTTGCGATTTCATTTGGAACGCCGAACAGGTGGGCTTTCTCGTGTGATTGAGCGTGGAACAAAAGGAATCGAAGCGATCGTAAGATTTTCAATTCTTAGTACAGTACCAACAGTTTTAGAATTTATATTAACGGCACTGGTATTTTATATAAGTTATGGGTGGCATTATCTTCTCATTGTTGTTGTAACGGTTGGATTATATATTTTGTTTACCATTAAGGCGAGTGATTGGCGTATTCGCATTCGACAAAAAATGAATACAGCGGATACTGAGGCGAATACTCGCGCTGTTGATTCTCTTTTGAATTTTGAAACGGTCAAATATTTTGGTAATGAAACTCTAGAAGCCGATCGATTTGATGCTTCTATGGTAGGTTATGAAAAAGCCGCAACAAAGATTTGGACATCTTTAAGCTGGCTTAATTTTGGTCAGACTCTTATCTTTGGTATTGGAATGACGATCATGATGCTGATGTCAGCTTATGAAGTTTTTTATAAGACACAAACTTTAGGAGATTTTGTTTTTATTAATGCGCTTTTAATGCAACTTTCCATTCCACTAAATTTTATTGGTTCAATGTATCGTGATATTCGACAAGGTTTAACGGATATTGAAGCAATGTTTGATCTTTTAGATGTTCAGAAAGAGATCGTTGATAAATCGGATGCTAAACCGTTAGAGATAAGCGATGGGACCATTTGTTTTCATCAGGTAAAGTTTTCCTATGATTCGAGACGTCAGATTCTCAGAGATATTGATTTTGAAGTTCCTGGAGGAAAAACAGTCGCTATTGTCGGTCCATCGGGTGCCGGTAAATCTACTATTTCTCGGTTGCTTTTTCGGTTTTATGATGTTGATGCAGGCTCTATCACAATTGATGGGCAGGATATTCGTGACGTAACACAAAAGAGTTTGCGTGAAGCGATTGGCATGGTCCCACAAGATACGGTGTTATTTAATGATACAATTGCCTATAATATTTGCTATGGGCGTCCAAGTGCTACAGATGAAGAGATGCGCAAAGCTGCTGAAATGGCACAAATATCAAAATTTATTGAAATTTTACCGGAAGGTTTTCAGTCTATGGTAGGAGAGCGAGGTCTCAAATTATCAGGTGGTGAAAAACAACGCGTGGCTATTGCACGGACACTTTTAAAAGCTCCTCCACTTCTTATTCTAGATGAAGCAACGGCGGCTCTTGATACGGCGACGGAACAGGAAATTCAACAAGCATTGGATATTGTAAGCCGTGGACGTACAACATTGATTATTGCGCACCGTCTTTCTACTGTTATCAATGCGGATGAAATTTTAGTTCTTAAAAGTGGTCGTATTATTGAAAATGGGACGCATACAGAGCTTTTACGCAAGAAAGGTCTCTATGCTTCAATGTGGAATAAGCAGCTTGAAGCATCGCAAGCAGAAGAAAAATTACGTAAAATGCGTGAAGAAGATGAGACGAGTGTTGTTAATCGTAAAAAATAAATAGAGCAAAATGTAATCTATATCTTTATATGGAGTGATTGATTAAATACATAAAAAGACACAAGAGGAACAAAAAGCTTTGTTGCTTGTTTAAGTTTACGATGAATAGGAAATTATATGAGTATTCTGCAATCTTTCCATAATAGCTTTGTAACGGTTCATAAAGAAGGTTATCCTTTTATTGTAGCGTTTTTTGTTATTTCGCTCATTCTTGGTTGGATATGGAGTCCGTTGTTTTGGTTTGGTCTCGTTCTCACGGTGTGGTGTGTATACTTTTTCCGTGATCCAGATCGTGTGATCCCTTTGAATTCAAATTGGGTTATGTCGCCTGCAGATGGGCGTATTTCATTTGTGGAATCATGTGTTCCACCTGAAGAATTAGGATTAGGGAAAGATGAAATGATCCGTATTTCCATTTTTATGGATGTTTTTTCATGCCATATTAATCGTATTCCTATCAGTGGTACAGTAGAGTCTATCGTTTATCATCCAGGTCGATTTACCAATGCTGACTTTGATAAAGCTAGTCAGTTTAATGAGCGTAATGGGGTGGTAATTGATAGCAAACATGGTAAAATTGGTGTCGTACAAATAGCGGGAATGGTTGCGCGCCGGATTGTTTGCTGGTCAAAAGAAAACGATGCCGTTATGACTGGTGAGCGATTTGGATTGATTCGTTTTGGTTCTCGCCTTGATGTTTATATACCAACTGAAATGAAATTGCGTGTTGCAGTTGGACAGACAGCAATTGCTGGAGAAACAGTTTTGGGTTCTTTTGATGATAAGAGTGCCACAACGGACTTCAGATACGATTAGGACTCACAATGAAAAATTTTTCGCCATTTTCTTCATTCAATCCTGAGGGGCAGCATGATGATGTTGCAAATCGGCGGCGTTCACCTACATCAATGCGGTATGTCATTCCCAATATCATTACTATTTTAGCAATTTGTGCAGGGATGAGCAGCATTCGTTTGGCTTTTGAACATCGCTATGAAGCTGCTATTTTAATGGTGCTTTTGGCCGCAGTTTTAGATGGTGCTGATGGTCGCATTGCCCGTTTAATAGATGGTAGTTCATCTTTTGGGGCACAGATGGATTCTCTTGCTGATGTTATAAATTTTGGTGTTACCCCTGCACTCATTGTTTATTCTTTTATCTTGAATCAAGCGAATCATATTGGGTGGGTTGCTGCCCTTGTTTATTGTGTTGCTTGTTGTTTGCGATTAGCACGTTTTAATGTGATGTTAGATAACCCCAATATACCTAAGTGGCAGAGAAGTTATTTTGTTGGTGTTCCAGCACCAGCAGGAGCATTATTACTTTTATTGCCTACCTATTTAGGCACTCTTGGTTTGGTCCCCAATTGGGGGTGGGCATTATTTTTTAGTCTTTATACTGTAATTATTGCTTTTCTTTTGATTAGTCGTTTACCGGTATGGAATGCAAAAACAATTGATCAAAATTTAAGGCGCGATATCGTTATACCTTGCATGTTGGTCATTGTTATTTATGTCGGTTTTCTTGCGACTTACACATGGGAAACTTTATTGATTACAGCTGTTAGCTATATGATTTTTCTCCCTTGTAGTTTTATCGCTTATAATAAACGTGCTACTTTAGAAGAGAAAAAGGCTGATGCTAAAGCTATCCAAGAATTATAAAGTGCTTCATTCTTCTGTCGAAAAGCACAGGAAAAAGAGAGAGTCAAACGATTTACTTCTCATATGATGATCAATCAGGTACATGATAATCTACAAACCGATTTTTATGGACATTAAAGAGTTTTCCAGTTTCCTTTAAATCAGGTGATAACAAATGGACTATCTTTTTTGCAACCTCTTGTGGTAAAGGAAGAGTTTGTGGATCTTCACCGGGCATAGCTTCAGCGCGCATGGCAGTGCGTGTGGCACCAGGGTTGACACAATTAATCTTAATAGGGGTTTGTTTGAGTTCTTCTGCCCAACAGCGGGCAATCACCTCTAAAGCCGCTTTAGAGGCTGCATAAGCTCCCCAGAAAGGGCGCGCAGCATGCGCAACGCTTGAGGATAACAGGATGGCTCGTCCAGCATCAGATTCACGTAATAAAGGCTCAACGGCTTTCATTAAGCGCCATTGGCTGAAAAGATTTATTTGAAAAACATCTTCAAATACCGTGTTTTCTATATGCGCTATTGGTGAGAGTGTTCCAAGAATTCCTGCGTTTGCAACGATAATATCAAGTTTTTTCCAGCGTTTGGCAATTGAGATAGCAAGGGTATCGATGTTTTCCATATGATGCAAGTCAAGGGGAACAAGGGTTGCATGAGCTCCTTTTTCTCGGATTTGATTATCTAATTCAGTAAGTCCACTGACTGTTCGTGCAAGAGCAATAATATGAGCACCGCGTGCAGCAAGCTCGAGTGCCAAATAATAGCCAATCCCTCTTGATGCGCCAGTAACAAGTGCAACACGCCCATGGAGACTAAAGTCACGTTTTGTCATCATTAATCTCTTGTTTTAAGAACAGATGATTGATGAATTTTGGAGAGATTTTCTTGATCAACCAGATGCGTAGGATAATATCCAGTAAAATAATGGTCAGTAAATTGTGGATCGGCGTTATTCCGTTTTTCCCCTGCTACAGCAAGATATAATCCATCAGTTGAAAGAAATTCTAATGAATCCGCTCCAATAAAATCACACATAGATTTTAAATCTGGATATTGATTTGCTAAAAGGTTTTCAGCTTTAGGTGTATCAATACCATAAAAGTCAGGATAAAAAATCATAGGGCTAGAAATGCGCATATGAACTTCTTTTGCTCCTGCATCGCGAAGCATTCGTACAATTTTAAGGGATGTTGTTCCACGCACAATAGAGTCATCAACCAGAATAACACGTTTTCCTTCAATCACAGGACGGTTTGCCGAATGTTTTAACTTGACGCCAAAAGCGCGAATTTGTTGTGTTGGTTCGATAAAAGTGCGGCCAACATAGTGATTACGAATAATACCAAGCTCGAAGGGAATTCCAATTTCTTGTGCATAGCCAATTGCAGCAGGCGTTCCTCCATCAGGAACAGGAACCACAACATCACCCTCACAAGGGGCTTCCTGTGCTAAACGGATTCCCATATTTTTACGTGTTGTATAAACACTACGCCCTCCAACGATTGAGTCCGGGCGGGCAAAATAAACATATTCAAATAAACAAAGCTTTTCTGGTGTCTCATTTTCTGGTTTTATAATTTTTTTCGTAATTTCCCCATTTTTTTGTATTTCACATATGATGATTTCTCCATTTTTAACATCACGGACATATTTTGCTCCAATAATATCAAGAGCACAAGTTTCAGAACAAAAGATAGGCTTACCATCAAGTTCCCCCATCACGAGAGGTCTAATTCCTGTTGGATCGCGTGCCGCAATAAGCTTTGTACGTGTGAGCGCTAACATAGCATACCCACCTTCTACTTGCCGAATCGCATCAACAAAACGATCAGAGGACGATTCATAACGTGAGCGGGCGATAAGATGGAGAAAAACTTCTGAATCTGACGTTGATTGACAGATAGCACCAGAAGCGATGAGTTCACGGCGTAATGTGAGACCATTGGTAAGATTACCATTATGCGCAATAGCAATACCTCCAACTTTCAATTCAGCAAAAAGGGGTTGAACATTGCGTAATGCCACTTCTCCAGTTGTTGAATAACGGGTATGTCCAATAGCACGATTTCCTGGTAAGCGGGCAAGTGTTGCAGGGTTTGTATAGTGATCGCCAACAAGACCTAAATGCTTTTCTTGATGAAATATTTTATTATGGTAAGAAACAATCCCAGCTGCTTCTTGCCCACGATGCTGAAGTGCGTGGAGTCCAAGAGCTGTTAATGTTGCGGCATCTTCATGCCCAAGAATACCAAAAACTCCACATTCTTCATGAAGGGTATCATCATCTAATGAAAATTCTTGACAGAAAACATCGCTTTTTATCATCATATTCTTTCAGTTGTGATATGGAGGAATCATTAATATCACATTTTACATCATTTAGTTCTCTTTCCTCATGAAAAACTATTCTCTATTTTTTGAAAATTATCTTTTCATGAGAGTGTTGCTCATACGTATGTTTATTGCTGTCTTTAAACAAATTTTCCGTCTTTTCGAGAACAGATCCAATATCTTTGGGGAGTATTTCCCAGACTTTTTGTCCCAATGAATCTAAAATAGGCCTTGTTTTTGCATTTTTTAACCAATTCGCTTGAAGCTCGGGTTTAATCAGTGCATTAAGCAGTAACATACCGATGACCATGATAAGTAAACCACGAAGTGCTCCAAAAATAAAACCAATAGCACGGTCAAGGATACCAATTCGACTATCAATAATAAAATCAGAGATCTTCATTGTAATAATTGAAGTAATAATGAGAACAATAATAAAAATTGTGACCAATGTTGTGATCAATGCAATCATTTTATTAGAGAGATATTGTTCAAAGAAAGGTAAGACAGGTTTGAATAAAAACAGTGTCGTAACAGCTGCAACTGCCCAAGAAATCAACGATAACACTTCACGTGAAAATCCTCGAAGCATAGCAAGAAAAGCGGACAACAGGATGATTACTACGACAATTCCATCAAGGATTGTTATGATCATTTGTTTGTTCCTTATACATAAAGTTGTGTTCTTTTAAGTCTGTGTGCAAATATATTTTTTGTTATGCCATTTTTTGTTCTTATAGCAAGGATCTTTTGTATTTTATAGAGTTTTTTCTATATTATCATATCTGTGGTGCAGATCATTTTTTACTTACGGTAAGAGTAGCAACGAGTTCGGGAAGGTCGGAGAAAGTTTTTTGTTGAAAGTTGAGCGACTTCATCATTTCGGTTGTTGTTGTGGGGTGAAAGGCTCCTTGAAAACCGAGTTTTTTTGCTTCATTGATGCGCTGTGCTGAATGTGCAACAGCGCGGGTAGCTCCTGAAAGACTGACTTCACCAAAATATACATAATCCGTTGGCAATGCGATATTGGCAAGAGAAGATACCAAAGCAGCGGCTACAGCTAAATCAGCAGCAGGTTCTGATATGCGATATCCACCTGCCACGTTCAGATAGACATCATGCTGTCCAAAACGAATGCCACAATGAGCTTCTAAAACGGCAAGAATCATAGAAAGGCGATTTCCATCCCATCCGACAACCGCACGTCTTGGTGTCCCAAGGGAAGAAGGAGCAACAAGCGCTTGAATTTCTACGAGTATCGGGCGTGTCCCTTCCATTCCTGCAAAAACAGCAGCGCCTGGTGCTTTTTCATTACGTTCCCCTAAAAATAATTCAGATGGATTTATCACTTCGCGTAATCCTTTATCAGACATTTCAAAGACACCAATTTCATCTGTTGGTCCGAAGCGATTTTTTACAGTTCTAAGAATGCGATAATGATGTCCTCCTTCACCCTCAAAATAGAGAACGCCATCAACCATATGTTCAACGACTCGAGGACCAGCAATTTGTCCATCTTTTGTAACATGCCCAACAAGAACAACGGCGGCTCCTGTTTTCTTGGCAAAGCGGATCATTGCCTGAGCACCGATACGTACTTGTGTGACAGTGCCAGGTGCTGAATCTGCTGTATCTGACCATAGGGTTTGAATCGAATCGATAATCACCATATCAAGGTTTTTATGTTCGCTTAAGGTTGCCAGAATATCTTCAACATTGGTTTCAGCAGCAAGTTTCACTTCTGTATTGTTAGCTTCAAGCCTTTGTGCGCGCAGACAAATTTGCGCAATAGCCTCTTCACCTGAAACATAGATGACATTATATCCTTTACGTGATAAAGCAGCGGCTGTTTGTGTCAGCAATGTTGATTTACCAATACCCGGATCACCTCCAACAAGGAGTGCTGATCCACGGACAAAGCCCCCACCGGTAACACGATCAAGTTCAGCAATACCAGAATGAATACGTGGAGCATCTTCGATATTTCCAGAAAGAGATGTGAGTGTGACAATGCGTCCTTTACGAGCATTCTGCTTAGGACCACTTCCTATGCCGCTATTTATAGTTTCTTCGATAAGGGAATTCCATTCCCCACAAGCGCTACATTTTCCTGCCCAACGGGAATGGATGGTTCCGCAATTTTGACAGATAAATTGAATACGATTACGCGCCATGTCGATTTAACCAATTTGCTCTGGAAGGTAATTGCTATCGGCCAGATCACTAAAGCGTGTGAAATCAGATTGAAAGGCAAGGGGCACGATTCCTGTCGGCCCATGGCGCTGTTTTGCAATAATAACGTCAGCTTTTCCAAAAGCTTTATCCATTATTTCTTGCCATTTCGTATGTTCCAAGCTACCTAGTTTTGGTTCTTCATTTTTGAGATAGTATTCTTCGCGATAGACAAACAGAACGATATCGGCATCTTGCTCAATTGAACCAGATTCACGTAAATCTGAGAGCTGTGGACGTTTATCTGTTCTATTTTCTACTTGACGAGAAAGTTGAGAGAGAGCGATAATAGGAATATTCAATTCTTTTGCTAATGCTTTTAATCCTGTGGTAATTTCTGTGATCTCTTGAACACGATTTTCTGATGAACGCTTTGAACTGCTTGTCATGAGTTGGATATAGTCAATAAACAAGATATCTAAACCATGTTGCCGCTTGAGACGCCGCGCACGAGCAGCTAATTGCGTAATTGATATTCCCCCAGTTTGATCAATATAAAGTGGTGCCTTTTGTAGTTGGTTCACCGCACGAATAATTTTTGAAAATTGTTCATCTGAAATATTGCCACGCCGAATATCAGAAGAAGAGACTTCTGTTTGTTCAGAAATAATACGGGTTGCAAGCTGTTCGGATGACATCTCAAGTGAGAAGAATCCCACAATGCCGCCTTCATTTTCTTGGATATTGGCATTACGATTATAAGCATTAGCAATATTAAAGGCAATATTGGTAGCCAGTGAGGTTTTACCCATACCAGGGCGGCCCGCAAGGATAATTAAGTCAGATGCTTGTAATCCTCCCATTTTTTCATCAAGTGTTTTAATATGGGTGGCTATCCCTGATAATTGTGAAGAGCGCTTTTTCGCAGCACTTGCCATATCGATAGCTTTTTTAATAGCCTCATTAAAATTTTCAAATCCACCTCCATATTTCCCTTTTTCTGCTAGCTCAAATAACTGATTTTCAACAGTTTCAATTTGTTGGGTAGGTGTGAGTTCTACAGGAGCATCAAAGGCTGTATTGACAACTTGAGTTCCAAGGTTAATCAAAGACCGTCGGATAAAGAGATCGTAAATGACGCGTCCATAATCTTCAGCGTTAATAATAGTGACTGCCTCTGTGGCTAAGCGAACAACATATTGGTATACAGTAATATCTCCAATTTTTTCTTCCATTTGGATATAGGGCTTGATTGTAACTGGATCTACACGTTTTCCTATTTTAATAAGGTGAGATAAAACATGATAAATTTTTTGATGCAATGGTTCAAAAAAATGTTCTGGTTTTAGAAAATCTGAAACGCGGTCAAGAGAATCATTGTTGATAAAGATGGCACCAAGCAATGCCTGTTCAGCTTCAATATTATGCGGAAGTTGCCGAAAAGAAGGAGAATCCTCTTTCTTTGAAGAGCTGACATTAACAACGTTAGTTTCTTCCATAATATTTTTCCACTAAAATTCTAAGTCTAGCTACTTTAGGCGATAAATTGAAAATCGTATAATTAAAAGAATAGAGCTACAAATCTTCATTTTAAGTTAAAATTATATAATTTTTAAAAACTCTCTTTTCGTTCCTCATTTATCATTTGTGTATTATTTATATAACGTCTATCTATTTTATTTTATAATATGTGATTTTAAAGTGGAAGGTTTGCTACTCTAAATTTAAGTATTTTTAAGTTACTTAACCTTAAAATTCCAATATCTGTGTAAGTAGAATTATTTTTTTATAACTGAAATTATTTCAGATCATGTGAGGATATAATCAACTTAACGCTCATACAAACTTTAGCCTTAAGGGTAGAACTTTAAATTATTTTTGCTTTATATGCTGGAAAAAAAAAGACATTTCACTCTTAGTGATATTATCATTCTCGGCATGTAATGCCTTTAAATAATATATTTCTAATTCTTTCATAAAAATTAGGTTCTTTATGTACGATAGCCATAAAATACTCACTTTTAAAGTGTGAGTATTTTATGAGCGATATTTAAAATGGAATAAAAAATATAAAACAGAAAGCAAAAATAGCAATTAAGCTTCTTGATGAGAACTGTTTATATCGTTGTCATTAATTTCTTCTGCCAATAATTCTTCCTGACTTTCTTCTAATAATTCTTCTTGAATATTATATATTTCTTTAGCCGAAGTGAGGGTTTCACCTTCTGCTTGGCGTTGTGCTTCACTGGTAGAACGCGCAACATTAATAATCACAGAAATTTGAACCTCTGGATGTAAGCTAAGAGTGATAGTGTGAAGACCGATCATTTTTATTGGATGATTAAGTTCGATTTGATTTCTTCCAATAGAAAAGCCTTCATCTGTTATGATTTCAGCAATATCACGTGTTGACACAGAACCATAAAGTTGTCCTGTTTCACCAGCAGAACGAACAACAATGAATGATTGTCCATCAAGTTTTTCAGCAATTTTTTGCGCTTCGCTTTTGCGTTCAAGATTACGTGCTTCAAGTTGTGCACGTTGTACCTCAAAATGTTTTTTATTAGCTTCATTTGCGCGTAAAGCTTTACCTTGAGGCAAGAGAAAATTACGCGCATAACCATCTTTAACTGAGACAATATCACCCATCTGACCAAGACGAGGAATGCGCTCAAGTAAAATAATATCCATAGTTTTTCCTTTCGAACAAATAAATTTAGTGGAGTTTTTTGCGTGATTGAAAATTGTATTGAATAGCAGCCCAAATTCCCATCAAAAGCATCATGAAAACAATAGGTGGAGTAAAAACGACTGTAAAAATAGCAATATAAACAAGAGAAAGTATAATAATCCGACCGTTTACCCCTTTTGTAATATTGTGAAGATATGCTAGACCGCTAATTAATATGATGACAATGTATGCAGTACTAAAGACACGGGTACTCAAGTTAAGAGAAGCGCTCAGCTCAACCATCGATGCTATGCAAACAATAATGAAAATAACAATTCCAGAAATGGGAAGGCGGAGAGTTTCGCTCCAATCATCACGGGGTCTTTTCAGCCATTTCATATGTTGTGCTGCTATCATGGAAAAGTAAAGGTTACCAATGAGAAAAACCAAACTATAAATAGTCAAAGAAAAAGCAGTAAAAGTTGCTGTATGCGTCATTAAAAGCTCACTAAAAGCGCGTATATCGGCTTCTTTTATTGACTGTGTTTGTTGCAGAGTTTGTGCTATGTTTTCGGTGATTTTTTTTGCAACGATGGGTGTGGAAGGACGTGTTTGAACATAGAGCCCAATGAAAGTTGCTATAAGAGCGATAAAATTAGTTAAATGAAAAATAACCGATGATAATGGATACCATATCAGTTCGTTTTCTTTTTGCGCTGGTCGTGCAAGCCCAAGAAGCCAAGAAGCATAGACAGCAGGAAGGAAAAATAAGAACATAAAGCCAAGAGCAATATAGGTATTAGTGGTTATGATAAGAACAACAGTGGCACTTATGAGGGCGATGAGACTGGCTAATGTTCCTTGACCGAACGCAACAATAAAAATTGGCAATGAAAGAAAGCAGCCAAGAAGAAGAGAAAAAAAGGGCGCGATATTTGCAACACTGATGATTGCCAGTCCTATCACAACAGCAAATAATCCTGCCAAAATACCGGTTAATATCTCATAAGTACGATTTTTTTTCATTTATTGCTGTCCTGCTTTCTGCAGTTAGAGGTGTGTCAATACCCCAACTTTGACATTTAATAGCTTAACATAGGATACAACAAGCTATTTTTTAACCATATAAGAAATGCAACTGGAGAAACTCTCCAGTTGCATAGCGTATTGATTGCTTACTTTATAACGTACGGAAGTAAGCCTAAAAAGCGAGCACGTTTGATAGCATTAGCTAATTCACGCTGTTTTTTCTGACTAACAGCAGTAATCCGTGAAGGAACAATTTTCCCACGTTCGGAAATATAACGTTGTAACAACTTGATGTCTTTATAATCAATTTTGGGAGCATTGGTCCCTGAAAAAGGACATGTTTTACGACGACGATGAAAGGGGCGACGTGCAGAGTTTTGATTAGTATCAGTCATTATTCTACCCCTTCTATAGTATTTTCACGTTGACGACGTGGAAAACGAGGACGCTCTTCATCATGTCCAATGTGACTATTGCGATCAAGGTGTGAGAGCATAGCAGATTTTTCTTTTTCGTGTTTTTCTACGCGAATGGTCATATAACGCAAAATATCCTCATTGATGCGCATCTGACGCTCCACTTCAGCAATTGCTGAAGCTGGTGCATCAATATTGACTAAGACATAATAAGCTTTACGGTTTTTACGAATACGGTAAGCAAGAGGACGAAGTCCCCAATTTTCTATACGCCCAACTTTTCCACCATGCGCTTCAATGACACCTTTGTAGAGACTCAAAAGTTCATCAACTTGCTGCGGTGCAATGTCTTGTCGGGCAAGGAACATATGTTCATAAAGAGCCATTGTTTTGCCTTTCTTCAATTAAATTTCACCGGTTTTAGCGCAAAGCCTCTGCGACTTGTCTTTTTTGGAAATCCAAAGAAGAAAGGACGCGTTTACAATTCGAGACATCTCAGAGCGGAGATACGGGAGGCCGGAAACATTGTATTTCCTACTGATATTTTACAGCCCTCCGTTCAACCTCCAGCTAAAGTGCCGGCAACGAATATTTCATATCTACAGGTTATCTTTTAAAATAGCAAGTTTATGCACACAAAAAAATTGATTTGTTAAATCTTGATATATTTCCTTCTTCTACAAAAAGATAATACTGTAATATAAAGGCAAAGGAGGGAAAAATGGACTTTTTAAACCAGATTGATGTTACACTCTTTGAAATGTTTGTCGGCAATCATCAAGCTTGGTCGATTGTAGTTTTGTTTAGTATTTTTTGTGCAAAGTTTTTAATTTATATTATTCCTCTCCATCTTTGTGCGTTGTGGTTTTGTGGTGGGGAGAGGGAACGGTGTGTTGTGCTAAGCATTTGCATGAGTATTTGTGCATCTCTTTTCATAGGTTATCTCATTTCTCTTTTTTATTTTCATCCTCGCCCATTCGTGGTAGGGCTGACGACACCGCTTATTCAACATCGTGCAACAGCTTCTTTTCCTAGTAATCATGCCTTGACCATTGCATCTTATGCAGCTAACTTTTATTTTTACCGATACAAAGTTACTTTTAAATTTGCCACCGTATTTTTGTGTTTGATCTGTTGGGCGCGCATCTTTGTGGGTGTACATTATCCCTTTGATATTTTAGCAGGTGCACTTTTAGGAAGTCTCATAAGTTTGGGTGTTATTCAGTTTATAGCACCCTATTTTCCTAAGTTTTTATATCAAATTCCGCCCTTAAAATATAATTTTAGGTGTGGTATTCGTTTTAAATAAAGGGCTTTATATTGATTTGTGCGGATGAATAAGGTCAAAAGAAAATAATTTAATTGTACAGTTTTAGGAGTTGATAAATGGGTGCAGCTTTTATTTTTCCAGGGCAGGGGAGTCAACTTGTTGGTATGGGGAAAGCGCTTGCAGAGCAATTTATTGTCGCACGGATGGTTTTCGAGGAAGTTGATGATGCTTTGGGTGAGAAATTATCAAAGATCATTTTTGAAGGACCAGCAGATGTTTTAACGTTAACAGCAAATGCACAACCGGCATTAATGGCTGTATCTATGGCTGTCATTCGTGTGATGAAACAATTAGGGCTTCGTATAGAAGAAAAGGTAAGGTTTGTTGCTGGTCATTCTTTAGGCGAATATTCGGCTCTTTGTGCTGCTGGTACATTTACTCTCACAGATACGGCAAGACTTTTGCGTATTCGTGGCAATGCTATGCAGGCTGCTGTCGCGGTTGGTGAAGGTTCTATGGCTGCATTAATTGGTTTAGAAGAGCACATTGTGGAAGAAATTTGTGAAACTGTTTCTGGAGAAGGACTATGTCAGATTGCTAATGATAATGGTGGTGGGCAAATTGTTATTTCCGGTAAAGCAAAAGCAGTTGAGGCAGCGGTAGAGATTGCATCAACAAAAGGTGCAAAACGTGCACTTCTTCTTCCTGTTTCTGCACCTTTTCATTCATCTTTAATGCAACCTGCTGCTGATGCCATGAAGAAAGCACTTTTGACTGTTAACAAAATGTCCCCTATTGTTCCTTTGATTGCCAATGTTTCTGTTGCACCTGAGAGCAATCCAGAGCGTATTACTACTCTTCTTGTCCAACAAGTGACTGGGAGGGTGCGATGGCGTGAAACAATAGAATGGATCGCTGCGAATGGGGTTGATACGCTTTTTGAAGTTGGTTCTGGAAAAGTATTAACAGGTTTAACGCGTCGTATTAACAAAGATATAAAGGGGGTAACAATTGGAACAGTTGATGAAATAGAATCAGCGCTAGGCATGCTTGGCGTTTAATCTATAAGGAGTTAAAAAATGTTTAGATTAACAGGGCGTAAAGCTCTTGTAACGGGGGCTTCGGGAGAAATTGGTGAGGCAATTGCACGCTGCTTTCATGCACAAGGAGCTATTGTTGGACTTCATGGAACACGTGAAGAAAAGCTCAGAGAAGTGGCGGCAGAATTAGGGCAGAATGTTTTTGTATTTCCCGCTAATCTTTCTGAACGCCAATCGGTGAAACAATTGGCTGAAGTTGCAGAGAGAAAAATGGATGGCGTCGATATTTTGGTTAACAATGCGGGAATCACTAGGGATGGTCTTTTTGTGCGTATGCAAGATAAAGACTGGGATGATGTTTTAGAAGTTAACCTAACAGCTGCTTCTCTTTTGACGCGTGAATTAATACATTCTATGATGCGCCGCCGTTATGGAAGGGTTATTAACATTACATCTGTTGTTGGTGTTGTGGGAAACCCTGGACAAACGAATTATTGTGCTGCAAAAGCAGGCTTGATAGGTTTTTCTAAAGCATTGGCACAAGAAATTGCTTCGCGAAACATCACTGTCAATTGTATTGCTCCAGGATTTATTAAATCCGCAATGACAGACAAGCTTAATGAAAAGCAAAAAGAAGCCATTATGGCTGCGATTCCGATGAAACGTATGGGAAGTGGGCAAGAAATAGCCGCTACTGCTGTTTATTTAGCAAGCGATGAAGCAGCCTATACGACAGGTCAAACACTCCATATCAATGGTGGAATGGCAATGATTTGAGTATTTATTTTATTCCACATTGATTTATGAGTTGTATTATTTTAGATAGTAACGATTGAAATGGATAGATGCATCTATTTCTTTAATATGGTCGTTGATCAATTGATGTCGGAATGTCAGATTGGTTCATTTTGTAGGGGATATCCACAGGATGTTTTAAATCATTACTAAAATCTTTTAAAGTAATGCATCTATTGCTTGATTAGATGAACCGATATAGTTAACCAAATTATAGGAAATATAAATTCGAGGATTTCAACATGAGTGATACAGTAGAGCGCGTTAAGAAAATTATCGTGGAACATCTTGGGGTTAATGCTGATAAAGTTGTAGAAAATGCAAGCTTTATCGATGATCTAGGGGCTGATAGCCTTGATACGGTTGAACTCGTTATGGCTTTTGAAGAAGAGTTTGGGGTAGAAATTCCAGATGAAGCTGCTGAAACGATTTTTACAGTTGGCGATGCAGTCAAGTTCATTGATAAAGCTTCTGCGTGATTACTAAAGGGCAAAGGCATAAATTGCTTTTGCCTATATTCTTCGGAGCTCTTTTGAAAAGAGAGCTTTGAGAGGTGAAGTTTAGTTCAAGGTTAGAAGTTATGAGACGTGTTGTTGTTACTGGTTTAGGGTTGGTATCTCCATTAGCTGGTAATACTGAATATAGTTGGAAACGACTTCTTGAAGGAAGAAGTGGTGTCCGACGTATCACTGAGTTTGATGTGTCAGATTTGCCATGCCAGATTGCTGCGCGTATCCCCTTAGGGGATGGAACAGAGGGGACTTATAATGCTGATTTGTATATGGAACCTAAAGAGCAACGTAAAGTTGATGCATTTATTGTTTATGCAATGGCAGCTGCTAACCAAGCGCTTGCAGATGCCGAATGGTTTCCTAAGAGTGATGAAGATCAGATTTGTACAGGCGTGTTAATTGGCTCAGGAATTGGGGGAGTTGAGGGTATTGTTGAAGCTGGTTATACGCTTCGTGATAAGGGTCCACGTCGTGTTTCTCCTTTTTTTATTCCAGGTCGTTTGATTAATCTTGCTTCTGGTTATGTGTCTATTCAATATGGTTTACGGGGGCCTAATCATTCTGTTGTAACGGCTTGTTCAACAGGGGCGCATGCAATTGGTGATGCGGCACGTTTGATTATGTTTGGTGATGCAGATGTCATGGTGGCAGGGGGGACTGAATCTCCGATAAATCGGATATCTCTTGCAGGTTTTGCAGCTTGTAGAGCTCTTTCTACTTGTCGCAATGATGATCCTGAACGGGCGTCACGTCCTTATGATACTGATCGTGATGGTTTTGTGATGGGGGAAGGAGCAGCTGTTGTTGTTTTAGAAGAGCTGGAACATGCCAAAAAACGAGGAGCGCGTATTTATGCTGAGGTTATTGGCTATGGTTTATCTGGTGACGCTTACCACATTACAGCGCCTTCAGAAAGTGGTGAAGGGGCTCAGCGTAGTATGATAGCTGCTCTTAAGCGTGCACAAGTGAATGTAAGTGAACTTGATTATATTAATGCTCATGGTACATCTACGATGGCTGATTCCATAGAGCTAGCAGCTGTTGAGCGTGTTTTAGGGAGTTATGCACCACAAGTTTCTATGTCATCAACGAAATCATCTATCGGGCATTTACTTGGGGCAGCCGGTGCTGCTGAGGCTATTTTTTCTATTTTAGCTATACGGGATAATATAGCCCCAGCGACACTTAATCTTGACAATCCATCGATTGAAACAAAAATCGATCTTGTACCACACAAACCGCGTGAACGAAAGATTGATACGATTCTTTCTAATTCTTTTGGATTTGGTGGGACAAATGCATCGTTGGTGATGCGACGTTTTAGGGGATAATAAGTATTTTTATTTAATTTTTGCTTTTGAGTTTTCTACTTTATTATAAGGTGAATAAGAAATTATAATATTATCCTTAATCGCTATTGAGGGGTTATGTCCGATGTGAAAAATGGAAAATCATTAAAGGACGTAAGTGATTCCTCTTCGAATCATTTAGCAGATAGTTATGACATGTTAATACATAAAAAACGAAAGAAATCATCTATCGTCCGTAATCCGTTGGTCATTCTCGGTCATTTTTTTCTTATGCTGATTGTGATTATTCTTTTTGCCATAAGTATTCCTCTTTATATTGGAAAAAGTATTTTTGAAGAAAAGGGAAAAATTGAGGAAGAACAAATTGTTCTTATCCATCCTGGTACCGGAATTCGTGAAATTGCTTCATTGCTAGAAAAACGTGGTTTCATTCGATCATCAGATATTTTTGTTTATGGGGTCGGTTATCACCAAAAAACAACGCACCTGAAGGCTGGAGAATATTTAATTCCGGCACATGCTTCGATGCAGGATATTATGGATATTCTTGTGAAAGGAAAATCCATTGAGTATGCATTTACCGTACCAGAAGGTTTAACGGTTCAGCAAGTTTTCGATCGATTAGCTGCGAATGAAATTTTGATTGGAGACCTTCCAAAAAATTTGCCTCCAGAGGGCTATTTAATGACGGATACTGTTCGCTTTATTCGGGGGACAACGCGTAAAGAGATTGTAAACAGATTGCGTGAAGGACAGACAAAATTAATTCATGCTATATGGGCTACGCGTTCACCTGATTTACCCATTAAATCGATTGATGAATTTGTTATATTAGCCTCAATTGTTGAGAAAGAAACGGGAATTGCAGCAGAAAGACCAATGGTTGCTGCAGTATTTTATAATCGCCTTACAAAGCATATGCGTCTTCAATCTGATCCAACAGTAATTTATGGTCTCTTTGGAGGAAAAGGAAAACCATCCGGTCGTGCAATTTATCGTTCAGATCTTGAGAAGGAAACACCCTATAATACTTATAAAATTAATGGTTTGCCTCCAACAGCTATTGCAAATCCAGGTCGAGATTCTTTGAAAGCGGTGGCACATCCACCAAGCAGTGATGCACTTTATTTTGTTGCTGATGGTTCAGGTGGGCATGTTTTTTCTCGAACCTTAGAGGAACATAATATGAATGTTCGTAAGTGGCGAGAATTTAAGGCGAGAAATTAATTTATAATGATAATGTATCTGTTTGCATCGTAAAATGAAAATCCAAAGTATAGTAAAATTTTTTATAAGAATTATAAAAATCATTTTCTTGTATGCTACAAGAGAAGTTAGCATATGGATAAAAATATTTAAGAAAGAAGTAAATATACTGCTAATAAATTATTTTAATGGAAGAACAGGATAACATTGAGGTCTAGCTGCTAAAGCAAATACCATTGGTTGGGAGAAACATTGAGGTAATGTATTATTTGAATTTTGAAGAAAAATTTATGAACAAAGTAGAGTGGTGTGATGACAGCCTTTGAAAGTAAATTCAGTGCCATAAAAACAAATCAACGCCGCGGTTTTTTATTTATTCTCTCTTCACCTTCAGGCGCTGGTAAATCAACAATTTCTCGATTACTTCTAAAAGATGGACAATTAGAGCTTTCCGTAAGTGTAACTACAAGGAAGAGGCGTCCTAGTGAAGTAGATGGGCTGCATTATTACTTTATTTCAAAAGAAGAGTTTGAATATAAGCGTGATAGGGATGAATTTATTGAGTGGGCAGAAGTTCACGGAAATTATTATGGCACTTTACGTGAAACTGTTGAAAGCGCATTGAATGCTGGCCAAGATATGTTATTTGATATTGATTATCAAGGTACCGAGCAGCTGCAAAAAAAGATGCTAGGAGACACTGTATCTGTTTTTATTCTTCCACCATCAATGAAAGAGCTTGTTTCGCGTTTACATCGTCGAGCAGAAGATAGTCAAGATACTGTCAATTTGCGATTGGAAAATGCACGAACGGAGTTAAAGCATTGGCTTTCTTATGATTATGTTGTGATTAACGAAGATTTAGATCAGTCTTTATCTTTTATTAAATCAATTTATTTAGCTGAAACCGTAAAACGTGAGCGTTGTTCTTATCTTGGCTCTTTTGTTGATGGGCTTATTGCTGAAAAAATCGATAAATGTTGTGATTAAAAAAGGTTTTATAACACAAAGTGCATTTTTTAGAGCACTAGATGCGCTAAAGTTACAAATTCAGAAATCGAGAGCGTTTCAGCACGGCGCGTTCCATCAATTCCAGCTTTTTCTAATAGCTCTTCACCTCCAAGTATTTTGAGATTTTGACGAAGCATTTTTCGTCTTTGCCCAAAGGCGGTTTTTGTGACGAGGCTTAGTTTTTGTGCAGAGCAGGAAAGAGGTTGTATTCGCGGAATAATATGAACAACGGAAGACGTTACTTTAGGTATTGGTATGAAGGCTTGAGGGGGGACATCAAAAGCAATTTTAGCAGTGGTACGCCAGCCAGTTAAGACACTAAGACGTCCATAATGAGTAGATTGAGGTTTAGCTGTAATCCGTTTGGCAACTTCACGTTGAAACATCAATGTCATTGATTCATAAAAAGGAGGCCATGGTTCAGTCAAAAGCCAATTTAATAAGAGTTGTGTCCCAATATTATAGGGAAGATTTGCAATAATGCGCGGTTTTACAGGGCTTGTTTCAAAGAGTTTTGAGAAATCTTGCTTCAGTGCATCATTACAAATAACTTTTAATTTTTTAGGATAGTGTTTTTCTATTTCTAAGAGAGCCGGTATGCAGCGCTCATCGCGTTCTATTGCTGTTACAATGGCACCCTTTGCTAGCAAGGCACGTGTGAGACCTCCAGGACCAGGACCAATTTCAAGAACAGGTTTTCCTTCTATATTGCCTGCTTGATGAGCAATTTTAGATGTTAAATTAAGATCAAAAAGAAAATTCTGCCCCAAAGATTTATGCGCTTGTAATCCATATATATCAATGACCTCACGCAGAGGAGGGAGATTATCTATTGGCATGGGTTTAAACTATTTTTTGCAAGTTGATTTGCAAGTTTAAGAGCAGCAATAAAGCTTTCAGGAGAGGCTATCCCTTTATCAGCAATGTCAAAAGCAGTTCCGTGATCTGGAGATGTGCGAATAAAAGGTAGACCTAACGTGACATTAACAGTGCTGTCAAAGTCTAATGTCTTAACAGGGATAAGGGCTTGATCATGATACATACAAATGGCAACGTCATATGCCTTTCTTGCGCATTCATGGAACATTGTGTCGGCAGGCAGCGGGCCTGCAATATTGAGTCCTTTCTTTTTAAGATATTCAATAGCAGGAGTGATAACTTCAATATCTTCTTTTCCCATTGCACCTCCTTCTCCAGCATGAGGATTAAGACCAGCAACAGCTAGTCGGGGTGACGTTATTTTAAACCTTGTTTTTAAGTCATATTCAGTAGTAAGTACCGTTTGAATAATTAAATCACGGGTAAGCTGTGAAGGAACATTTTTAAATGGAATATGAACAGTTATTGGTACTGTTTTTAATCGGGGTCCTGCTAACATCATAACTGGATGATAACATTTATGAAAAGCTTTATGGGCTAAATCGGCTAAAAATTCTGTATGACCTGGAAATTGAAAACCGGCATCATAAAGACTCTTTTTTGCAATAGGACAAGTGATAAGTGCACATGCATGGCCATTTTGAATCAATTGAACACAGCGTTTAATTGCTTCAATAATTCCAGCGGCATTATTCGATGAAGGTATACCTAATTGATCACTTTGTTTGTTTTTTAACGGTATGATAGGAAGAGCGTTTTGAAAATTTTTTGCAGGATTATTGATTAAAACAGATTGCACCTCAACATCAATCTGTAAAAAACGAGCGCGCGAACGAATAACATCTGGATCAGCAAGAAGTACAAAAGGTGGAATTTGGCGCGTAACACGCAAATTCCACGCTTTTAATACTATTTCAGGACCAATTCCGGCAGGATCACCACCGCTAACAATAAGAGCAGCCATTATGAATTTTGAATGCGTGCCACTCGGCGCAGTTCTCCTAAATATTTGTCGCTTAATTCTTCAAGTTTTTGCGGGCTTCTTTTTTTACTATCTTGAAGAGAAAATATCAGTCGAGCGACATAATCATCAGAAACTCTTTTTATTTTGCAGACAGCAATTGCTTCGATTCCATCAGATGTTTCTTGTAATTTTGTCATTTTTCCAGCAGGCGTTTCAAGAATAGCTTGTTCCCATGCATTAGGAAGTTGTGGCTCCAGAAACTTTCCTAAGTGGCGGATAGTAACGTCTAAAATACCTCTTGCTTGATTGTGAGCATTGGCACATCCACGGAAATGTGCGCGAAAATTACTTGCTTCTCTTTGACGTCTTTCAAAGATCTCTGAACGACGATGTGCAGGAATGACAAAAACAATTCGCTGTAATGTATATTCGTTGGTTGAAGGTTTTACACCACCATTTTTTAATATTCTGCGTACAGCTTCTTGTTCGCTAATCATACCTGTTTCAGCTTGATAGCGTGCGCTAACAAGACGCCCCCATCCTATTTGTCCACGGATGTAATCTTTAAAGTGTTGCACTGTGATCTCAGTTTGGATCAGAATCTGGTTGAGCTGATCAATCGTCATATTATTTTGTGTCGCAAAATTCTCAAAAGCTCTATCAACTTCATCATTGCTTACTTCAATATTACGACGTTTTATTTCAATATTTTTTAGCTTTTCATCAATAAGCTCTTTTTTAGCCTGTGCCACCAAATTGCCTTGCTTTTGTTGTAGCCTGAGAAAAGCAAGGCGTCTTTGTATATCATAATTTGTGATGGGGTTGCCATTAACTGTAACAACAATAGAAGTCTGCGCAAAGACTGTCGGAATCAAAAATCCATTTATTAGCAGGCTACTTACGCTCAAAGATGCAATATAAAATAAAGCAAGAAAACGCTTTTTCAATTTATTCATGTAAATAGGCTTTCGCATTGTTTATTAATTCTCATCAACAACTTAAAATACACGCTTTCTTTCATAAAAACAATGATAAGTTAAATGACTGATACATTCCCTTTATAAATTAATTTATCTTTTTTCCGATATCTGCAATCGTACGCAATGAAAGAGAGAAATTAAAGTTTTGCAAGGGTGCTTTCCTGCCTGGATTCGTTACCTGTTGATAACCGAATGTTAACCCGAAACATTCATCCATATAACTCAAGCTAATTCCTCGCTTTATAAATGTACCAGATACTAAATCATAACCGGCGTTGCTATTAATGGACCAATAATCTGCTAATTTAAGTCCTGTTTGAAAAGAAATTTCTTGGCGCTCTTGAGAATATTCATAGTCTGGTTGCTTTGCGATATAGGCATATTGTAGAGCCGCCCAAAAATTTTGCCATTTTTGTGATGCTTCGATTTCACTACGGCGGATTTTTCCTGTTTTTTTGTCAAAGCGTCCACGCGTTTCTAAGGAAAAACCACTTTTATGGGTTGTACCAAACATTGCAACATAGTCTGAACGTTTTGCCTCTAAGCTAGAATGAGTACCGACATTGATAAAGTCCTTTTCTGCAAAAGAATTCTTTCCTGCTAGATGGAAGGATTGTCCAATGAGACCATAAAGAGACCAATTATCATTAAGGCTTCCAGAATATCTTATACCTATATTGGCTCTTGTACCACCTTCTACACGATCATAACCAGAAAATTTGTCTCGTTGAAAGAGAGTGGTTGCATCAAAGACAAAGCTTTGAGCATCTTCATTAGGAATTTGTCCGATATATTGTTCATTATTGCGTATGAAAATTTGTGCGGTTGGTTCTATGATATGTGTAGAATGATCAGCTGTAATGAGAAAGGGATAGCGTAGTTCCAGCCCTGCTGTTGCCATGCCACGAATTGCTGAACCACGAACTTCTGATAACACATTGTTTTCTATATAATCTGTGTGATTTTCGCTTGCATTAGTTGTAATGATATCAGCTCGTAGAGAGAGAAGAGGAGTTAAGATGAGTCCGTTGTGCGTGTTGAAGCGCTTTTTCCACTGAAGCTCGTTTGTTAAACGCAAACTATTTCCAGCCATACCAGAAAGCCTTACTGTGTTGAGAGGGTTTCCGTTCTGGTCGGGTGAACTGAAGTCAGCATGGCGACGATAAACTGATTGCATATTACTATGGAAGGTAAGCTCTCCATTATAAATGGGTTCATCTGGTGTGAAAAAATAATCGATGCGTGGTAAGACCCACGCTTGCCGAGAGTGACGTTCATAATGAGGATCATTCAATATTGAATCTTGAACTTTAAAATGATAAAAACGCATATCAAAATAATTTTTTTCTGCAAGACCATTCAGATAGATCTGAGAAAGTTGTGTAGGATTGTTATAGTTTTCAAGTTTATAGGCACGACTAAAATGCCGATCTGATTGTGCAAGAATATCCCATCCATAAGTCCAGTGTGAATTAATACGAAAATCCCCCTTTGTCGCCAGCATATAACGGTTTTTATGTTGGGCATCAATCGTATCATTATCAAATCTATGCGGTTTCATTTGATATATATGAGCAAAGCGAATGTTATAACGGCCCGTTTTTAAACGCTGACGCCATTCCCCTTCGGTTAAAAGCCCTTGTTGGGTATAAACCGTAGAAGAAAGGGTAAAATCATAATGGGGGGCGAGATTCCAGAAATAAGAATTCTTTATCCCCATACCGAGATAATCAGTATAAAAAAAATGAGGAGTAAGCAGACCGCTAGCACGCCTGACAGTTGGATCATAGATCTCAAAATTTGGAAATTTTATAATCGGTACACCAAAAACTTCAAAACTGCTATTTTCAAACCGAATTTTTTTGACGCTATTATTCCATATGATCTTTCTTGCTTTAATTTTCCATAGGACGTCTCGATCTGGTTTATAAGAGCAAGGTTCACAGGCTGTATAGGTTGCATTTTCAAAGACTGTTATGTGATTGTGTTTGCGTGTAGCATTTTGGGCTGAAAAGTGAACATTGTTGGCTGTATCAATACGTAGGGCGTTTACAAAACCCTCGCCAAGATCTTTGGTCATATCAATTTGGTTGGAATAAATTTTATTACCATCCTTTTGAGTAATTTCAACGTTCCCTTGTGCTATAAGCCGTCCTGTTTTTTGATTGTAAATAATTTTTTGAGCGACAACTTTATTGCCATCATATTCGATTTGGACATTACCGTGTGCAGAAACAGTGTTTTCATCACGATTGTAGATGAGTTCATCCGCAGAGAGCAAAAGAGGAGGTTCCGGATTTTGAATGCGACTTTGAGAAGGAGATTGAAGGCTTTGAGCGTGCGCACAATAAGATAAAGCACCTCCTAAAATAACCCCCACAACACTTTTAAAAGCGAGAGCACTTAATTTTGTTAAAATAGTTTTTTTAAGTGTTAATGCTTTCACTTAGCCATCCTCTTTATGAAGTAAAAAAGAGATTCCTAAGAATAACGCAATAACAACGGGTGTCCAAGCTGCAATAATTGGTGGAATATATCCAGCATTACCGAAAGCTTGAACAAGTACGGAAATAACATAAAGCATAAACCCAGCTATTACGCCACCAAGAATCAACATTCTAGATTGCCCAAAACGTGTAAAATTTAAAGATACAGTTGCTGCAATGAGGGTCATTGCCACAAGCAATGCCGGTAATGCAATCAAAGATTGGAAATACATATCAAAATTATGAGCAGAATAGCCAAATGAACGTGCAATCATAATTTTTTTTGGCAATTGGTAAAATGGAATAGTTGCGGGATTCACTAAACGTTCCGTTAAAAATTCAGGTTTTAGATTGGTTTTTATTTGCAACACGGTAAATTTTTCAGGAGGATGCCCTATTTTATAGATTGTTCCATTTGTTAATAGCCAGAATCCATTAGTCAAGGTTGCTTTTGGGACGTTAATCCAATTTTTAACGGTTGCATTGTCATTGTATTGTACAAAGGTTGCATCGAGAAGAGAAAGTCCTTGATCGGTGATAGATTTAGCACCAATGGTTGTTCTGCCTAAATTTGTACGTTGTGTTAACCAGTGGATACTTGTATTGTGAAGAGGTGTTAGTACATTGTGATTGCGCCATTCAGTCATCTTTTTTTCTGCTTGAGAAAATCCCCATGCAGCAAGTGGATTAATGAGAAGAATTGAAAATAATCCCAAAAGAAAAGCTCCAAAACAAGCTGGCATAAGAAATTGCCATGCAGAAACACCGATTGAACGAGTCACTACAAGTTCAAGTTTTTTGTTGAGCGAGATAAGCGTTGCCATTGCAGAAAAGAGTGCAATGAAAGGGATAAGTTGTTGCATGATAAAAGGGATGCGTAAAGCAGAGAGGAAAAATGCATCTTTTGCTGTATAATGCGGAAGGGAAGATAGCCTACCAGAATTCTCTGTGAAATCGATTAAAAGAGCAAGAACAAAAATACTTCCCCAGAAATAACAAGTTATTTTAAGATACCGTATAAAAAAATATCGTCCAAGTGTCCACCCAATCATGATATTTTATCCGAGGAATCTTGAGATTTTTGCTGTTCAAATTTGTTCATTATTTTTTGAAAAGCGATTTGAAGTATCTCATTAACTTTTGTGGGAAGCCCAATTTTATGATTCGTTAAAAGCATAAAAAAGACAAATGCACTTGTTCCTATAGGTATAATATAAAGGAGAGGAACGTATGCAAGATCGCTTTTTGCTTTTTCTGCGAAAAAATATCCTATCCAATACACCAGAAAAGAGAGGGCAATTGCCGAGAGATTTGCGGAATGACGAGCTTGTCGATGGGAGCGTACATCCCCTGCTGCTGCTAATGCAATAAGTGAAAAAACAATAGGGTAGAGCCATTGTGTTAATCTGCGGTGAAATTCAGCTTTATATTGGAGTGGTTTTCGTTGATAGTAGGGATCTTTTGGGTCAGGGTTTTGTAAATAAGAAAGAGACCGATCTTTTGGATAAAGAGTAGGTGTTTTATCACTGGGGATAAACTCTCCTAGGCTAAAAGTATATGAGCTAAATTGCACGATTGAAACACTGTTATTTTGATGATTGACTCTTTCTATTTCACCGTTATTGAGAACCAGAAAACTGCCGTTTTTATTGCTCACAATGGATGCGTCTGTTGCATAATAAAAAAGATCAGTCTTAGGATCACGCTGGTCGGCAATGAAAAGGCGTTCAAGTGTTCCATTTGGATTTCGTTCGCCAATTTCTATGTAAAGGTTATTGGCGAGTTTTTGGAAGCTCCCTTCACTAATGAATAGATTAATAAGATCAAAATGAGCGCTTGCTAGCATTTGTCGCATATGAAGACGCGCTTGAGGAACAACAAAATTAGCTATAGAAAAGGAGATACAGGATGCAACAATAGCAAGAAGAAGGATAGGTTTCCAAACAGTACTTTTAGGAAAACCAGAGGCATTGATGACAGCAAGTTCTGAGTCTTGATGCATTGCTGAGAGGATGGTTGTAATTGCGATAACTAATGCAAACGGAATGACAACAAAAATAACAGAAGGAACCAATGAGAGTGAAAATTGTAAGACTGTGAGGAGTGTTTGTTTACTTGTTGTGAGAAAGTTTATCCGTGCAAGAATTTGTATAGTCCAACTAACGCCCACTGCTGCAATCATGACAGAACTAAACAAAACAAGGACACGTTTCAGGATGTAGAACTCAATAATACGCATAAATTGGGGAAAATCCTCAGTTTTTAATTCGATAGCAAATATTCTTACTGCTTTCGGTTAAAATGTAATAAAGTTTGTAAAAATATCCTTTCATGAATTGGATATTTTTACCAAATAAATAATATAAAATTGCCTATGAGGTCCTCTTTAAATTTTCCGTACATTATATTTTATTTTCAACTATAGTCTACAAAGAATCTAGAAAATAACTTAAAAAACTTTTTTATTAACGTTGAAGATAAAAATTTTTGTCTTTTAAAGACACGTGCAAAAAGATAATGCATCTCAATCAAAAAAGAGGGTTTATATCTTGAACCGTTTCCTTTGTATTAGGGATATAGAATTTTTTTTAAAAAGATGTTAGCTTTTTATAAAGAATGATGAAGGCTTAAGAGATTGGATATTTTATTCTATCATTTGACGCAGTCAACGCTGAAGGGTATTTTGCCGACGCTTGTGGAGCGTGCATTGGCTCGTTTTGGTAAAGTAACAATACAGTGTGTGAGTAAAGAACAACGCGATTCTATAGATATACATTTATGGGTTTATACTGATGAATCATTTATTGGACATGGAACGGAGTGTGATCAATATCCAAACTTTCAGCCTGTATTTCTTACGACAGGACAAGAAAATCCGAATGATTCAAAGATTCGTTTTCTCATAGAGGGAGCTGTTTGTTCGGATATTGATGCTTATCAACGGCTTGTCGTGATATTTGATGGTAGAAGTGAAGAGCAGTTGAATCTCGTTCGTGCACAGTGGAAAAAATATAAAATGGAAAATCATAATTTAACGTATTGGCAACAGACTGAAGATTGTCGCTGGGAAAAACAGGTTTAATGCGTCTTGTATCTATTGTTCTGATTTTTATAGGATTACTGGGAATAGTAAATCCTGCACTTTTTATTACGGAAGGCTCAGGGGGAGGGCGTTGGGTTTTTATTGTGATTTTTCTTTTAGGCATGTTAAATATATGGACTATAATTAAAAAAACGAAACGCCATAATGATGATCATTGATCGAATTTTGCTTGTTTTATGGGCTGTGATGTTGGCCTTCTTTTGCGTTTCATGGTTGGGGACAACGCATATCTTATCAGAAATGTTTGCTGTTTCTTATATAAGCAATATTGCAGATTTTTTATTTTTCTTTTTGAGTGCCTTGTTTGCAGGAATATTGTGGTGGAAAATACCTCAACCCCTATCTTTAAAAACGAAACTGGCAGCATTTTTGCCGCCAGTCCTTATTTTATTCTTCGTTATTATATTTTAGTTGGATATTTCATCATCTGTAAATCCGACGAAGCAAATCAGTGAAATAAAAGAAGCAAGAAGCAAATAATAACCGATATAAGATGTATCGAAATGTTGCACCAGATATTCTGCAATATAAGGCGCGAGAGATGCTCCTACAATAGCAGATAAATTGAAAGTAATAGAAGAACCGGTATATCGAATTGCTGTTGGGTATGGTGAAGCCAAAACAGCACCAAGAGGACTGTATATCATTCCCATGAGAGATAAGCCAATGACAGACATTGCAAGGACTCCTATAACTCCAGAATTTAAGAAATAAGGAATTGCGAAAGAATAAATACCGGTGATGATTGTAATCCAAATCATCAAAGTTCTACGTCTAATACGGTCAGCGAGTCTTCCCGTGATGACAGTAAAAATCCCACAAAAAATAGCACCGACAATTTCGATTTGAAGAGCTTGATGAAATGGCAATTGCAAATGGTTTGTTGAATAGCTTAACAAATATGTAGTAACCAAGTAAAACAAAACAAAAGTTGCCATACCAGAAAATATTCCAAGAAATAGGATTCGTGGACATTTTAAAAAGACATCTATGATAGGAACTTTGACATGTTTTTTACTTTCAAGAGTTTTTTTGAATTGAACAGTTTCATTGATTGAAAGACGGACCCATAATCCTATAATCATAAAAACAACTGAAGCAATAAAAGGAATACGCCATCCCCAAGCTAAAAGTTCTTCACGATCAAGGAAATGCAGCAGACCCAAATAAACAGCAATAGATAAAAACAAACCTATTGAAACGCCTAATTGGGGAAACATTGCATACCAGCCGCGCTTTTCTGGAGGGGCATTTTCTGTAGCGAGCAAAACAGCTCCTCCCCATTCTCCTCCTAATCCAATTCCCTGTCCAATACGGCACAAGGTTAAGAGGAAAGGGGCAAACCACCCAGCTATTTCATAAGTAGGAAGAAAACCAATAATGACTGTTGAAAGACCCATTGTGAGAAGAGAAGCGATAAGTGTTGCTTTTCTTCCAATCTTATCTCCAAAATGTCCAAAAACAACTGATCCAAAAGGGCGGGCAAAAAAGGCTGCTCCAAATATTAGGAAAGATTGTAAAATAGCAATTTGATCATTTTGTGTTGGAAAAAACACATGAGGAAATATAAGAGCTGCGGCAGTGCCAAAGACATAAAAATCAAAGAATTCAATTGTTGGGCCAATAAGGCTTGCAAATAAAATCCGACGAGGGGAGTTTCTGTTGCTTGTAGCTTTCATTTCTGAGTTTATAGACATGAATAGAATGTCCCTTTTAGTATATGACAAATCAAATGACGAGTTAACTGACTATAACTATAGAAATTTCAAATCGGTGTCGAGTCAATATTATGACACTTCGTTATATATTAGAACAATGATTATGGACTGATGAGTATGAATAAGTGGTCTATATATTATCCATATTGAATAAAATAAAGACACTGTTTTAAATGCTGTAGAAGATGGCAATAGGTGGCCATAAACGCAGCTCTCATTCACATTGCTGTTTCCTTTAAAGTTTAATGCCATTTTTATCTATTAAGGAATCAATCTTATTCGTAGATCAGTGTTTAGTGTCTCAAAATATTAAAAATATTTTTCATGGATGCAATTATAACACTTTTAAAGTGTATCTAAAACAAATTAAATCTTTTAGTTGTGCATGCATTTTAAAACACATGGTGTATATTTGATCTGTCAGAGCTTAATCCATCGAATGCTTTGCTATCTTAAAAGACATGAGGTTGAGCAATTACGTTGTGTTGTTTTGATCTATGCACTTTTTTCTAAATGGGAGAATTTAAATTTAAAATTATGGAGTGTAAATAATGCAACGCAAATTGAAATTAAGTTTTTGTGCGGTAATGGCCAGTGGTTTTTTTGTCAAGATTGCGAGTGCATATGGAGTAGCTACACCAAGAGAAAAGTTATTAACACCAGTAAGTATCAGTGAACACCTAGAAGAGACAAGAAAGTTGTTATCGGAAGTGAGGGGACTAAAAGAAAAAAAGGGGGGATCAAAAAAGATAGAGAATAAACAGACAGTAGAAGGAAGTGATCTTTCAGAAGAGGAAAGGAAGAGATTAGAAAAGCTATTCTTTGAAGTACTCCCAAATTCAATAATAAGCGATGGTGCTACGATCTATATTACTAACCGTGACTCTGAAGGTTCTGAAATAAATAGCTTTAACTATAAAGATGCAGCTTATTCCATTAATAATACGGTTAGAGAAGGGGGAAAACTCTACATTGATGCAGCAAGTGTTAGCAGGGATACGACAATTGAGCATGGTGGGATTGAGTTTGTCCAAAACTTGAGCAGTTCGGAATATGCCGCTGTTAAAAAAGGGGGAAAACAAATTGTTGAGAGTGGTGCAAATGCAGAAGGGGCTCAAATCCATGGCGGTGAGCAGATTATTTTTGGTAAGGGGTTTCTTGGGGATGGTTTGTCGCGTGAAGATAAGGCAAGTAGTGCTTATGGCACTGAAATTCATGCTGCAGATGGAATGCTAGGAATACAAAGTGTCTATAGTGGGGGGATGGCTGTTGACACAAAGATTATGAAAGGTGGTGTCCAGAATCTTGATGGTAAAGAGAATTTTCATAACGGTTTCTCAGAAGATGCTGATACAGCCGATATAAAAGATGAAGATTTTACAATTAATGAGGGGGCTTTTGCACTGAGTACCGAACTTTTTAAAAATGGTATGCAGAATATCTTTGCAGGAGGGAATGCGAGCGAAGTTACTTTATACGATAGAGCTATTCAGAATATATATGATTCTGGATACGTGGATAATCTAACCATTAATCATCAAGCAAGGTCATGGGCTTTTGCTGGTGCAATATTAGATAAGGATACAAATGTTCATGATTTTGGTAGTCTCTATCTTTATGCTGGGAATGGTGAAGCTGTTACGGAAGTAGAAAATCTTAATTTAAATGGAGAAGATAGCAAACTATACATTATTGCTCCTGAAGATAACAGCAAAAAACCTCACGTTAATATCCAGAATTTAACTGGAAGTGGCAGAGTTATTTTTACGTACTTAGGGACTAATAAGCATTACTCTAAGCTTAATATTGATGATCTTTCAGGTTCTTTACATTTCGATTTTAATGTCAATTTTGCCAAGCAGCTTAGTGATTATCTTGTGATTAAAAAAAGGGGCTCTGGTTCTCACACAATAAGTGTGGCTGATTCTGGGCGTGAAATTACAAATTCTTCTTACAAAAAGCTTAAATTAATTACTGATCGCAGCGGAAATGCCCATTTTACTCTGACAAACACTTTTGGTGAAAAAATCGGAACTGTTGATGCCGGAACCTATCGGTACAGTTTGAAACATAGAAACAATAAGGGTACTGGTAAAATTTGGTACTTAGATGCAAACCACACCATTGATGAGACAACTTCTCAAGTTTTTGATAGTGTATTGAAACCATATACTGGTTCATCAAGTGATTTACTTACAGAACTCACAATTGATCAAGGAACAACTGTTTCTATTGCAGATCCTAGCTTTGACACGAGTAGCAAGGAAGTTGATAGCAATGGAGAAACTTCAATTAGTAATACAGTTAAAGATGGTGGAAAGCTTTCCGTTTATAGCGGTGGTTTTAGCTTGTATACGACAATTCAAAGAGGTGGCACTGAGCTTATTAAAACACAGGGTCTTTCACAGGATACTATTGTTCATAAAGGTGGGCAACAAAAGGTTAAAGAGGGGGGAAAAGCTGAAGGGGCTAAAATTTACGGAGGTGAGCAATTTGTTTCAGGAAAGTCTGATATTAAAGGTGCGATGGTGAGGAGCAGCGCCTATGACACTATCGTTTCTGGTGAGAATGGAGTGCGAGGATATCAGAATGTGTATGATGATGGAGAGGTTTTTAACACACAGATCATGGAAGGAGGGGTACAAAATCTTTATGTGGAAGAAGATTTAGACCATTATAGCAGTTTTGCCTTTGATACGAAGGTCTTTTCTGGTGGACAGCAACATGTTTTAGCGGGAGGAATCGCGATTGGCGTTCTTTTAGAAGGGACTGCTTTTCAGGCAATAGATTTAGGAGGTTATGTAAAAGATTTAACCGTTAAGGATCAAGCACAATCGTGGTTACATGGTGGCGCAACATTGGAAGGAAAGACAACGGTTAATGATTCTGGACGGATTTATCTTTATGCTGGTGCAGAGCAATCTCGTACTGAAGTAGAAAAAATTGTCTTAAATGGCAGAGATACAAAATTGTACGCGATTGCCTCTAATATAGATGGTGAAAGTTCTTTGATTGAGAATCTGAGTGGGAATGGTCGTGTTATTTTTACTTCTACCGTGTTTGATCCACATTACTCTAAACTTGAGATCAATGATCTTTCAGGGAGTTTACATTTTAGGTTGCATACTAATTTTGCAGAACAGCGCGGTGATTATCTTCTGATCAAAAAAGGATCAGGTAATCACACCATAAGCGTTATCGATTCTGGTGTTGAAATGACCAATTCTCCTCTACAAGATCAGAATTTAGTTTTGGAGCTTGATTTAATTCATGTTCAAAGCGGAAATGCGCATTTTACTCTGACAGATTTTTCTGGTGAAGAGACGAGTACGATTGATGGTGGAGCCTACATGTATGGCTTAAAGACAAAAGATGATAATGGGGGAAAGACTTGGTCTTTGGCTACATCACAAATAACTTCTGCTCCTGTAATTCCTTCACCTCATGTGGAGTCGCCTATAGATAAGCTTCCTGAAAAAGAAGAAAATATGACATCGGCAAAAGATTTTAGTATCTCTGATGTAATTCATTACAGCATTGGGGAAGGAGGAGGAATTCTACAAAGCTCTTGGCTCGGTGATGATAACGTAGTTTATGTCTCTGATGATGGAGAGCAAGGTGTTCTTAAGAAGTCTATTAATAATACAATTCAGGGATCAGGAAGACTTTATGTTGAAGCTGGTGGTTTCAGTAAAAATACAACCATTGAAAATGGTGGTGTTGAGATTGTAGGGGAACAAGGGATTTCAGAATTTACGATTATTTACGAGGATGGAAAACAAAGAGTGGAGGGAGGAGGAACCGCATTGAGAGCTGAAATTTATGGTGGGGAGCAGCTTGTTTTCGGAGATGGTTATGTAAATGGTGGAATTGTGGGGAGCAGTGCTTATAACACGACACTGTATGGTCAAGGTGATACGCCGGGACAGCAGAATGTATATGATGATGGGATGGCTGTGGGAACAAAAGTGATGAGTGGAGGAGTACAAACTCTTGCTAAGTGGTTTCCTAATGATGATAACTTTGCAGAAAAAGCCGGCGGTTTAGCTGTAAATGCTGAAATCTTTTCAGAGGGTGTGCAGCGTGTTTTAGCAGGAGGTGAAGCAAATAGAGTCATTTTACGCACTGGTGGTGTTCAAGAAGTCTATGCAGGTGGAATTGTAAAGAATCTAACGATTGAAGGTAATGCTAATTCATGGATTTCTCCTGGTGCAATATTAGGAGGAGAAATAAAAGTTCAGGATTTTGGTGGGCTCCATCTTGATGCTGGAGACGATGGTCAACAAACTATAGTAGAAAACATTGAATTAAATGGAGAAGACGCTCAATTATACTCCGTTGCTCGTGGGTTTGACGACAAAAGTACACGCATTCAGCAGTTAAGCGGTGTAGGAAAAGTCATTTTTATCTCTTTTGAAGATGATTTATATTACTCTCAGCTTTACATTGATAATCTAGCAGGGAGTCTACATTTTAACTTTAATGTTAGCCTTGCAGAAGAAAAAGGTGATTACCTCTTTATTGAGAATGGGAGTGGTTTTCATACAATAAGTGTCGTAGATTCTGGTATTGAAATTGTTGATCCTTCTTCAGCAGGACTTGATTTAATTTTTGATCAAAGTGGGGGCGCACATTTTACCCTGAGAAGCTTTTCTGGTGCAAATGTTAAAACTATTGATGGCGGAGCCTATACGTATGGTTTAAAACAGAGAATTGATGAGGATGGGGGTGAAAAAGTTTGGTATTTATCTGCAGTATTTATTGATAATATTTCATTTCTCAACAGTTTACCACGTAGTAGAAGCAGATCTATGCGGCATTTAAATCAAAATCAATCAGCTTCTTCTCTTTCAACTATTGCAGCACCACAAGCGCGTATTATTAAATTGCCACGTCGAAGAAAAAACCGCCAAAACTTGAGTCAAAGATCTCCAGCTTTTGTATCTCCAACTGTTTCCTCTCTTGGAAGTCCCGTTATTGAAGTCTTAGGTTCAGGAAGTTTTCATCCTCTTTCTGATGAAAAACAACAAACTGCTGTTTCAACCTCTTCTCAATCTTTAGCCGATCAAATGATTGTGCGTCCAGTTCATAAAGAACAACCTTTTCTACAATTGAGTGAGAAACTTTCAGTTTCTCACTTTTTGACCACTCCCTCTACAGATGCGGTATTGTCTATGTCTGTGGCGCCAGCGATGGTTTTTCAAAATGAAATGCAAACCGTACGTGCGGGAAGAGGAATTCTAGATAAAAGTAAAAAGAATACGGCTTTATGGACCTATGCGATTAAATCTAAAGAGAGTGTTGTTACAGAGCATATAGATTTTAAACTGGATCAGACCGGTATCGTTTTGGGGATCAATGGTTTAAGCGAGTGGGAAAATGGAGAATTTTATATAGGTGGTTTTGGCAGTTATGATCGTGCCCGTGTTGCGCATGCACGGGGGGGCATCAGTGGTATCAATACTTATGGTATTGGCGCTTATGTCACTTATTTGGATCATAGTGGATGGTATCTCGATGGTATTTTAAAATACAATCATTATCAAAATACTCTAAAGGCAGTTTCAACGAATGGTTTAGGGATTGAAGGAAGTTATAGGCAATGGGCGCTGGGCGCCTCCTTTGAAGCAGGTTATCGACTTAAGACGTCAAAGAACAGTTGGTTGCAGCCTTATGGACAATTTACATGGTTGCAAGTTGAGGGTAAAGAAATCAAGTTATCGAATGACATGACAGGTGACATGCGTCCATTCACTTCATTACGCAGTGAGGTTGGTTTATCTTTAGGATATGAATTTGGTTTTCACATGGATTCCTCATCGCTTGCGTATATTACAGCAGCATGGTTGCGTGAGAATAAAGATGACAATCAAACGTTAATTAATCAACGGCATTCATTTACCACGGACTTATCAGGGAATGCAGGTAAATTAGGAATAGGTTTAAGCAGTTTAGTGAGTGAGAAGTTAAAGTTATATGGTGAGGCCCATTATATTAAAGGGCGTAAAACAAAACAGTCCCTTCAGGGAATTATAGGTGTACGCTATAGTTTCTAACGATATGGTTATTTTTTAGTTATCTTTAAATATATGATTGTTTTTAAAGGTCTTTAATTAAAGGTTCAGAGAACAATTTTTCAGAGCACGCAGCTTCGTTGTTCATGATAAACTGTATACCCTTATATACTTGATTATGCATTACTTTTTATCTTTGATAAGAAAACTCCGAGAAAATGCTAAAGAAGCACTATAAGAGCGCTCTTATATTCTTGATCAAAAAAGTATTTAAAAACTATAAAGAGCGGTTTTTTATGAGATAAGGAGGATTTTTAAGAAGGATTGTTGCAATCTAAGGTTGAAAATATATTTTGTAGAGCTAATTACGTTTAGTGTCTATGCAGGCGTGAAGGGGGGAGGATATGGCTCTACAATATAAATGGAAACGACATTGTTGGATACTCATGTTGAGCAGCTGTTTTGTGCAAGCTGCTGCTGCAAATGAGGGGGGAACAGCACTTTTTTGTCAATCTTCAAGTTATGAAAATGATAAAGTATTTCAAGATCAATACAATGAGGATATGAAAACAGGCAGATGCATACTTGGAGCCTCTAATGATGTCATGGTAAGAACGCGCAATGAATTAGACTTTTTGAAAAAGCCTAGCGATTTTATCATGGATAAGGGTGCTAGAGTGTTTGCGAGTCAACAGGAGCTTGACAGCAGTCATCGTGACAATGCTGGATATAATGCACAAGAACAAAATACTGCATTCCTTAAAAAGCCTGAACTTATTTCCATTAAAGATGGGGCAATGTTAGAAAATTATATCCTTGATAATGAAGGTAAAGCATACATTTCAAATGATGGTGAGATTGATAGTCCAGGGCGATCCATTAATAACACTGTAAGGAATGGTGCAGAGCTTTATGTGTATGCAGGAGGACTCAGTGAGAATAGTAAAATTGAACATGGTGGAATTGAAAATGTTCAGGCTTTAAAGGGAAAACAAGGTTTTTCGAAAAATGCTGTTGTTAAAGAAGGCGGGCACCAAAGTGTTGGAAATGGAGGGAAAGTAGAGGGGACTAAAATTTATGGCGGTGAGCAGCTTGTTTTCGGCGAGGGGGATATTGGAGGAGAGATTAAAGGCAGTAGTGCTTCTCATACTATCATTTATGGTCAAGATGAAACACTAGGCCAACAAAAAGTATATGATGGCGGAAAAGTTTGGAATACAAAAGTTATGCAAGGGGGTGTCCAAGAGGTTGGACAAAAGTCTCAAAGTGCAAAAAATGGTGGTTTTGCATTTGACACAGAAGTTTTTGGTGGTGGTAAACAACGTATCTTAAAAGGCGGTCAGGCTATTGGAGTCACTTTAAATGAGAGTGCTATTCAGGAAATATATACTGATGGATCTGTAAAAAATCTAACAATGAATGATCAAACAAAATCATGGGTGCATGCTGGAGCAACATTAGAAGGCAAGACACAGGTAAACCATTCTGGGCAGATCCATCTTTATGCTGGGAATGATCAACAACGCACCACAGTAGAAGATATTATTTTAAATGGAAAAGATACAAAACTATACTCTATTACTGATGAGTTTGATGAAAAAAGTTCTTTGATACAAAAATTAAGTGGTGAAGGGAGTGTTATTTTTTCGTTTACAGGTTCTGATCCATATTATTCTCAGCTTCATGTGAATAATCTTTCAGGAAATTTACATTTCGCGTTCAATACTACGATTGCCCATAACCGTGGTGATTATCTCTTGGTTGAGAAAGGCGCTGGGAAACATACAATAAGTGTTGCTGATTCTGGAGTTGAAATCACGGATCCTTTTTCAAATAAGCGTGATTTAATTACGGATCAAAGTGGTGGAGCGCATTTTACGCTGACAGATCTTAAGGGTGAAAAAATTAACGCCATTGATGGTGGAACTTATATGTATGATTTGAAAGAAAGAAAGGATGAAAATGGAAAAGTTTGGTTTTTATCGGCAGACCGCCTCAGTGGACCAGAACCTTCTATACCAGATCCGACAAATCCTTTTTTTCCTGGAGAAACATCAACAACCCCCTCTACAGATGCAGTGTTAACGTTGTCCGTAGTTCCTGGGCTTATTTTTAATAATGAGTTGCAAATTATACGGAATGGTAGAAAAATTTGGGACAGAAATAAGAAGGATATCGAACTATGGACTTATGGGATTAAGAGCAGAGAACGTGTTGCGACAGGCCATACACACTTTAAGCTTGGGCAGACAGGTTTAGTCTTTGGTGCTGATCAGTTGAGTGAATTAAGGCATGGAGAGTTGTATGTTGGTGGTTTCGGGAGTTATGATCAAGCACGTATTTCTCATGCACGAGGTGGTGACAGCGATTTGAGCTCTTATAGTATTGGAACTTACGCAACTTATTTTGATCATCGTGGATGGTATATGGATGGTGTTTTGAAATATAATTATTACCGAGATAATTTGAAAGCCATATCAACGAATGGTTTAGCCATTCAAAGTCATTACAATCAGTGGGCGATAGGTGGATCATTTGAGATTGGTTGTTATTTTGAACCGGCACAGAATACTTGGATGCAGCCTTATATCAAGCTAACAGGTTTGCAGGTTGAAGGTAAAAGAATAAAACTTTCCAATGGAATGATAGGTGATCTAAGCCCATTAACTTCATTCCGCAGTGAAGTTGGATTGACTGCAGGACATGAATTTTTTGTGAGTTCAGAAACTTCATTAACAGCTTACATTATGGCAGCTTGGTTGCGTGAGAATATAAATAATAATTATACGACAATTAATAACCAGTATAAATTTATTACAGATTTATCAGGCAGTGCGGGTAAATTGGGAATTGGTTTAAACGGTTCGGTCAATGATAAACTAACACTTTATGCGGAAGCACATTATCTAAAAGGACATAAGATTAAGAATGCTCTTCAAGGTATTTTAGGATTACGCTATAGTTTCTAAATATGTGTGCATGGCTGATTAACTTTACAAATGTAATTGTTTTGCAAACTTAAACAGATAACGTTCGGCTATGTCTTCTCGAGAGTGTAAGGACTTTCTCAAATAGTAGAAATGTCTTTATACTCTCTCTTTTAAAGGCAACATACTGAATTTATAATAATAATTCATTTCTATGCATGTTGAATGAGAGTCGCGAAAATCATAGGATTCTCTCATTCCAAATCTGTTTATGTTGAATCAATCAAAATTATTCGCTTGGCACATCGCAAGCGGGATGAAGGTGTGTATAAAAACTATACAAAAAAGAAGTAAAAATGTCTCTGATGAATCGTCTCTAGTGTCAAGGGCTGTCACAACATCGGGATGGCAAAGTGTATGATGATATCGGCCCGCTTCTTCATAAGCGTAAAGATTGGGGGGTCAATGGCTTTACCGGTATATCATTCATGGATGACGTGGCGAAATGGGCTTGAGTGCATTGAGAGATGTCTCTTTAAAACAAGTGAGTGAATGTACAACCCAATGGCGTTTTGTTTTACGTGAAGAGGGGGCCCCATTAAAGGGCACGAGCATTTTTTTCATCTATAATTCCAGATATGCAAATTATTCCTTTAACTTAAGTGAACATTTTGAATTTTATTCAATTTTTCTGCCTTAAGTTAGAGTTTTTTAGTGGTTTATAGATAAACAACTTTAAGTTGTTTAAATTAAAAAAATACACTAAAAAATTGTATTTAGACATAAATAAAACACATTATGATACAATCTAAAATGAGCTATCTATGTAGTCGCGGGGTATTTTTCTAAATAATTGAGAGTGGAGTGTGGATAATGCGGTATAAATACAAATTAAGTTTTTCAGTATTGATGATCAGTAGTTGTCTTTTGCAATCTGCAAGTGTAGTTGAGAGTAGGAATAGAGTGCTAACAAGAGCAACACATGTGGTAAATAGAGAAGAGGAAGAAAAAAAAATAGCACTGATGTCTAATTTTTTTCGCAATAATACTATTCTCAAAGATGGTGATGTAGAGCTTGTTGATAATGGAAAATCCTCCGTAGGATCTAATATTAAAAAAGGTGGGATGCAGATAGTTGTACGCGGAGGAACTGCAATTAATGCTGAAGTTAGAGGTGGTAAGCAGTTTATTCATGAAGAGCCCAATATTGATCTTACACGCGTGTTGAGACGGAGTAGTGCATATAATTCCACAGTTACTGGTGTAGATGGAGCAATTGGGCAGCAGAATGTGTATGATGGGGGAGGTGCTTGGTATGCGAAAGTGGGAAATGATGGAGAACAAAATATTTATGCGGGGCAAAGAAAGGAAGGGGGGAGAGCAATGTTTACAGAAGTTTCTGGGAATGGGAGACAGCATGTCTTAGCACTAGGGGAGTCTGTGAAAACTACTTTGAAGGATCAAGCTATTCAAGTTGTATATCCTATGGGATTTGTAGATACTTTAACAATTACCGATTTTGCTAAATCGTGGTTCCATGTTGGTGTACAAGAAGTCGTTGGAGAAGTAAGGATCAATGGTGGCGGAGAACTTTATTTATTCGCTGGCGATAGGACAAATCATATAACTAAGAAAAAAATTCCTATAGAAGAGAGCGTGGATGAGATAATATTTGAGGTTGGTGAACGGAAGATAGGAGAAAAACCACAGATTAAAATTAAAGATTTAGGGGGGCAGGGTGGGACTGTTATTTTTTCTTCTATTCCGTATGATCCACGTCATATTTCACTTTATGTTGAGAGACTTTCAGGGGATTTACATTTTCGATTCAATATTAGCGCTACGTGGGATGCGAGTGATTATTTGTTGATTGGTGAGGGCTCAGGGAATCACAAAATAAATATTGCAGATTCTGGACGTGAAATTACAGGTCCTCTCTCACAAAGGAATAGTTTGGTTACTGAGCTTCCGTTAATTACCGATAGAAGCCACAATGGCGGAGCTAATTTTACTCTGGCAGATCTTTTGGGCAAGGACATTACAGCTGTTGATGGTGGAACCTATCAGTATCGCTTAGTGAAGAGAGGAAGATGTGCTGATTCTAGTGGTAGTGCTACAATTTGGTATTTAAGTAGAGCTTCTGGAGATACGGAAGGTTCTAATTCTGAAGTAGAGTGTGTGAATAAGAAAGCGAAGATTCCTCTTGCATTGTCTGCTGATACGGGTATACAGTCTGATCAAGGGGCTTCTTCTGAAGGAAAAAATACCGGTCCTCGTCCACTTACTAAAAAACAGCCATCTAAACCACGACCTCCACGTCATTTAAGAGGGGCACAGAATGTCTCTAGTGTTTCTGTATCTCCCTCTCAAGAAAATCAGACTCTTGTAGCGTTTCCTCTATCAGGTCTTCATCCTTTTTCTGATGAAAAACAACAAACTGCTGTTTCAACCTCTTCTCAATCTTTAGCCGATCAAATGATTTTACGTCCAGTTCATAAAGAACACCCTTTTCTACAATTGAGTGAGAAACTTTCAGTTTCTCACTTTTTGACCACTCCCTCTACAGATGCGGTATTGTCTATGTCTGTGGCGCCAGCGATGGTTTTTCAAAATGAAATGCAAACCGTACGTGCGGGAAGAGGAATTCTAGATAAAAGTAAAAAGAATACGGCTTTATGGACCTATGCGATTAAATCTAAAGAGAGTGTTGTTACAGAGCATATAGATTTTAAACTGGATCAGACCGGTATCGTTTTGGGGATCAATGGTTTAAGCGAGTGGGAAAATGGAGAGTTTTATATAGGTGGTTTTGGCAGTTATGATCGTGCTCGTGTTGCGCATGCACGGGGGGGTAACAGTGGAATCAATACTTATGGTATTGGCGCTTATGTCACTTATTTTGATCATAGTGGATGGTATCTCGATGGTATTTTAAAATACAATCATTATCAAAATACTCTAAAAGCCGTTTCAACGAATGGTTTAGAGATTGAAGGAACATATACTCAAAGGGCATTGGGAACTTCCTTTGAAGCTGGTTATCGACTTAAGACGTCAAAGAACAGTTGGTTACAGCCTTATGGACAATTTACATGGTTACAAGTTGAGGGTAAAGAAATCAAGTTATCGAATGATATGACAGGTGACATGCGTCCATTCACTTCATTACGCAGTGAGGTTGGCTTATCTTTAGGATATGAATTTGGTTTTCACATGGATTCCTCATCGCTTGCGTATATTACAGCAGCATGGTTGCGTGAGAATAAAGATGACAATCAAACGTTAATTAATCAACGGCATTCATTTACCACGGACTTATCAGGGAATGCAGGTAAATTAGGAATAGGTTTAAGCAGTTTAGTGAGTGAGAAGTTAAAGTTATATGGTGAGGCCCATTATATTAAAGGGCGTAAAACAAAACAGTCCCTTCAGGGAATTATAGGTGTACGCTATAGTTTCTAACGATATGGTTATTTTTTAATTGATCTCAATGATAATTTTGATAGGAAGCATTTAAGATTATGAAAGAAGATTCAATATTTATTGAGATTCTGTAGCGTATCTTTATGATGGGATGAGCAATTGCAGGTATTTTTATTAAAGTTTTCTTTATAATTTATTCTATGTTTTTGAGAATTTGTGTAGATTTTTGCAGAGTCACTTGGCAAAGGGTTCCTTGCTCGCTATAGAAATGGCTAGAGAATATTATAAATGAAATAAAGGTGGTTAAATGGCTTTAGAGCGTACTTTTTCGATGATTAAACCAGACGCAACCCGTCGTAATTTGACTGGCGCAATTACTAAAATGCTTGAGGATGCGGAGCTACGTGTTATTGCGTCTAAACGTGTCTGGATGAGCAAACGTGAGGCTGAAAAATTTTATGCTGTTCATAAAGAACGTCCTTTTTTTAGTGAATTGGTTGAATTCATGTCTTCTGGTCCAACCGTTGTACAAGTTTTGGAAGGTGAAAATGCAATAGCTAAAAACCGTGAAGTAATGGGGGCTACGAATCCTAGTGATGCAGAAGAAGGGACAATTCGTAAGGTTCATGCTTTATCGATTGGCGAAAATTCTGTCCATGGATCCGATAGTGCTGAAACGGCAAAAACAGAAATCGCCTTTTGGTTTCCTGAGGTAGAAATTGTTGGTTAATAAAGCGTTTATAATAATAAAGCGTATATAAGAAGCAAAAATCCGAAACACTATATTTCGGTTTTTTGCTTATGAGATTATAGATTTTTTTGAAAGCATATGGAGCATTAATCGTTTTTTTAGCTTTTAATATTGCAGCTGCTTTTACGAAAATATAAAGGCTATTTACTCTTTTTTGAATAGCTTTTATCTACACGTCCCCCTTATTTGTAATGTGCAAAAAAGCATTTTATTGATCTATCATTAATAAAAACAAATCAATCTTATGCTATTCTCATCTCTTATTTAAGTACAAAAAGATAAATCATCATTATAAAATTCCATACTATTCATAGGATAACGTGTTTTAAACCTGCACGAAAATAATCCCACCCTGTCCACAATGTAAGGAGGGCAGAAATCCACAGCATAGTAATGCCAAACTCTACTGTGTAAGGGAAAATTTTATTACCGGCTGGTCCAGCTAAAAGAAATACAATAGCGATCATCTGTACAAAAGTTTTCCATTTTGCAAGACGAGAGACAGGAACACTAACTTTTAACTCCGCCAAATATTCACGTAATCCTGATACAAGAATTTCTCTGCAAAGAATGATAATAGCTGCCCATAGAGTCCACCCAGCGATGGTACTGTCTGCGGCAAGCAAGAGCAAACAAGCAGAGACGAGAAGTTTATCGGCGATTGGATCTAACATGCGACCAATATTGGATGTTTGTTCCCAAATACGAGCAAGGTAACCGTCAAGAAAGTCAGTAATGGATGCAACGATAAAAATAGAAACAGCAATCCAGCGAGTGATATCACTTGATTGTAGTCGCCCTTCTAAAAAAAAGCATGCAACAACCATTGGGACTGCAACAATTCGTGCATAAGTTAAAATATTTGGAAAAGAAAAAGTATGATTTTTCATGGAGCCATTTTTAATTCTTGTGAAAGAGAATATATTTCCTAAACGTAACAAGGCGAAGGTTATGAAACAAGCCTATTTTTCATGAAAATGGTTATAAATTTTTTGTGCAATTGTCATAGAGATTCCCGTAACTTTTTTTAAATCTTCAAATGAGGCACTAGCAACAGCTTTGGCACTTCCAAAATGATGAAGCAATGCACGCTTTCTTGTCGGACCGATATTTTCGATTTCATCAAGTGGGTTTTTGAATGTTGCTTTTTTTCGTTTTATCCTATGAGTTCCAATCGCAAAACGGTGTGCTTCATCACGCAGACGTTGCAAAAAATAGAGGATAGGATCACGTGGAGGAAGTGTAAAGGGGGGAATACCTTTTATAAAAAATCGTTCACGTCCCGCATGACGGTCAACACCTTTGGCGATTCCAACAACTGTGAAGAGATCATTTAATTGTAATTCAGCAAGTATTGCATGTACGCTGTTGATTTGTCCTTCACCACCATCGATTAAGATAAGGTCAGGCCAAATGGGAAAAAGATCATCATCTTTTATGTTATGACTTCTATTTGGCAGATCATGCTCTTTGATAAGGCGTGAAAATCTTCGTTTAATCACTTCTTTCATCATGCCAAAATCATCGCCAGGCGTGATATCTGTTGAGCGAATGTTGAATTTTCGATATTGATTTTTAATAAATCCCATTTGACCAGCAACAATCATAGCCCCTACAGCATTTGTTCCCATGATATGAGAATTGTCATAGACTTCTATCCGGTGTGGAGGAAAAGGTAGTTGGAATGTTTTAGCAAGACCTTGAAGCAATTTTGTATGGGTGGCTGTTTCAGAAAGCTTATGTTCAAGTGCTTCATGAGCATTGAGATAGGCACGATTAACAAGAGTTTTCCGTTCACCTTGTTTGGGTAAAGAGAGGGATACTTTGTGGTTTGCTTTGAGACTAAATGCTTCTGTAAGAAGTGCCTTTTCTTCAATTTCTTCAGATAAAAGGATGCTTTTGGGAAGTGGTTTATCATCGTAAAATTGGGCAAGAAAACTCGCTAAAATTTCAGTGCGGGAAAAAGAGGGATCTGCTTTAGGAAAATAGGCACGGTTTCCCCAATTTTGCCCCATGCGAAAAAAGAACACTTGAATACAGGTCATTCCTTCTTTTTGCGCAATTGCAAATACATCCGCTTCTTTTATCGTTTGAGGATTAATACCTTGATGGCTTTGTATGTGAGAAAGGGCTGATAAGCGGTCACGATAGGAAGCTGCTTGTTCAAAATCAAGATTTTCTGTGGCTTTATGCATAGCTTGAACCATATCGCTTTTAATAGATTGATCTTTTCCCGAAAGGAACGCTTTTGCTCCTTTCACCAGTTCTTTATAATCACTGTCACTAATTTCATGAGTACAAGGTGCAGAACATCGCTTAATTTGATAAAGCAAACAGGGGCGTGTACGGTTTTCAAAAACTGAATCAGTACAGGTTCGTAATAAAAAGGCGCGTTGTAAAACATGAACTGTTTGTGTCACTGCACCAGCAGAAGCAAAAGGACCAAAATAGTGAGCTTTTCGTGTTCGAGCACCACGATGTTTGTAAAGTGCAGGCACTCGATGATCATCTGTAATCATAATATAAGGGAAACTTTTATCATCACGCAGGAGTACATTAAAATGTGGATGCAATCTTTTGATGAGATTGGCTTCTAAAAGGAGTGCTTCTGTTTCTGTATGGGTGACGATAAATTCCATATGATATGTTGCACGAATCATGCGGGTAATACGATTATTGTGTCCTTGTTCACGTGTATAGTTTGAAACACGTTTTTTGAGATTACGGGCTTTTCCAACATAGAGAATATCACCATTTTCACCAATCATCCGGTAAACCCCTGGCTTATGCGGAAGGTGTCTAACAAACTCTTGTATGAACTTGATACCTTGGAATTGATTTTTCTCATTGCTTTGATTAGCATTATGCCATGTAATATTAGAGAGAAAAGAAAGATTTTCCCGTTCATTTTGCGGACAATTTGTATTATTTTTCAGGACCATTCCGTTTATTACGAATATGTTGTTTGTTTAATATATGAAATATTCTTTTTTGTTAAATAATGATTATTTATGTCTTTATAATTTTTTTCTATAAATAATATCTTATAACATAAGAGTATGATTTTAGAGAGCCGATCTTTCATAAAAAATATGAGAGTTGTTATTCTAAGACAGCTTTATGAATTTGCCCAATTTATCCATTAAAATGGATTGAAATAAGAAATCCATGATGATTAAGAGGATAGACTTTCTAAAAGGAAAAAAATTAATTCACGCTGATCGTTCTTAGCTTACCATTATAATATGTTGGTATTATCCAAAGAATCAAAGAACTTTATCATTTAATGCCTTTGTATTTTACAACATGATATTTGATTTAGGAAAAATATTAGAGAAAGATCTAAAATAATAGATGTTCTTTTTGAAGCCACTTATGCGTTATTTTGGCATTTTCATCTTGTCCAAGACGGTTGATAAGAAAGGGGCTGAGTTTTTTCATTTCTTCTTCCAAAAGGTAGGGAGGGTTAATAATAATCATACCACTTCCATTCATTGTCGGTGGACTTGAATTTTTTCGGATACGCATTTCAAGCTGTAGAATCTTAGGAATTCCGGTTTGATAAAGCGCGTGAAGAAAACTTTCAATTTCTTTGTCATATTTAACAGGATACCATAAAGCGTAGATTCCTCCAGAAAAGCGACGATAGGCTTTCGTTAATCCATCAATAAGGCGGGAAAACTCTCCAGTTTTTTCAAAGGGAGGGTCAACAAGGATAAAACCACGTTTTTCTTTTGGTGGTACATGAGCATTTAAGGAAAGCCAACCATCTAAATGCAGAACTTTTGTTTGATAATCTCCTGCAAAGTTTTTTGCTAAAATATGATAATCTTCATTGTGCAATTCTATTGCGGTGAGGCGATCTTGTTTCCGTAATAATTGACGAATAAGAACAGGAGATCCAGGATAAAATACAATTTCTTTTTCCCCTTTATTGAGGGCATCAATGATATCACACCATGGACAAAGGAGTGTTCTTAAATCTTCTGGGATAGGAGTTGAAAAAAGTCGTTGGACACCTTCGCGACACTCTCCTGTTTTATGTGCTTCTAAAGAAGAAAGGTCATAAATACCGATTCCAGCATGCGTATCTATAACGCGAAAAGCTTTTTCTTTGCGTTTGAGATATTCTACAATGCGAGTGACAATAATGTGTTTAAAAACATCAGCAAAATTGCCAGCATGATAAATATGCCGATAATTCATGGAGTAAACTCTATCATATGTATAACTGTACCGGATTATTAGCATAGAATAATAGAATTGATATCCATAAAAATACTCTTGTAGAAATCAAACAATACCCTCACTCCCACATTATACACTACAGAAAAAATATTAATGTCATCAGAGCATTTATTCACAGAGCTATTTTTATATAATGAGATTAATCGTTAAAATTTTAATTTTTTTATATGAAAGATAGACAAGAAGAGATCAAACATTTCAATAGAGATATTTATGTTGTAAGAGAATTTTTTTATGACCGCGGACTCTTTCAGGAAAACTATAAAAAAACTCAATTAACGAGAATATTAGTGAAGTTTGTTGAAAAATTGAAGGGTATCTTTCAAATTCATTTTGTTTAAAGATTAAAGAATTTCAAATGCTTGATAAAAACATTGTTACATTTATAAGTTTTTTAGCAAGCGTAAAATTATGGATAGAGCAATAAAGTGCTGGTGTTATAGTGATAGATTTTTGTAAAAGTGTGAATGAATTTCATTGTTTTAAGCGGAGCCGAAGCTTTACATTATACACGCTAAATAGCTAGGTTATTGTGTATGATGCTAAAATAAAACTTTTGAAAATTGATATGTGCTCTGCAAGCTATCTCAATCAAAATGAGGAATTTTAAACTAAAGTAAATAGGTTTATCTATCTCTAACACTGTATTATCGAGCGGCTTTATGAGGTAATCTTATAAAAAAGGCTAGGATAAGAAATTCTTTTTATATGGATTATGCTTCTATACCATGCTTTTGATTGAATGTAATTTTCTATTCATGCCCATTCTGTTTTCAATACTGAGATAGGTTAAACACATGATATTATGAGAACGCATGCCCAGAATCCGGAGACTTGTAATAGTTAGAGCATACAGTGGCTTAGAGAGCTGGTTATATGGAGGTATTTTACTGAATAAAGGCACAAGCTGGTACCTTTTTTATTTTTTAGCAGTATTGCCATACCTCTTGGCACTTGAGTTGGTTCATAAAGTGCATTTTTACTCTTTCCGCTAATAGTTTTATTTACACGACAGATATTTAATTGAATACGATGATGGCTCATATTTCGTATTGTATATGGAATAATGGATGATAAAATTCCCACCCCAACGCAAAGAGTAAATGTTGTGCGTAAGATGATCGTTTTTGAAGAGACTGATGATGTGTTAAGAAAGTTTTTTAGAGATTTTTCTTTCTGATTTTTTTAATTGAATACGTAAAATGTTTTACAGCATGTTATGATTTTTATCAGTAAAGGATAATTTGGCGGAAATGTTTGTAATGATACGTACAACATTGTTTAAAAGGAAAGACATTGGCTATAGTATTTACAGGAAGATGAGTAACCTAAGAGATCAGATGAAGTTATTTTAGAAAAGTTTTTAAGTGTTTTGAACTTTGTATGAAGTGGTTTATCATTTTTGAATGGTTTGTGTTATAATACGCTAAAAAAGGATGAGAGGATAAAAAGTTCTTTTTGCAATAAAAGCGTGTAATTGCTTTTAAGTTAAGAAGAAAATATATAAGTAAGATATTATATTTGATACCTCCTTCAGAGGAAGCATGAATAAATGAAATCAAATTTAAAAGCATAAAGTTAGAGAGAATAATGGGTAATATTTTTTCACCAACGCATTTAATTATAATTTTATTGATTATCTTTGTGCTTTTCGGTCGCGGTAAAATTTCTGAATTAATGGGCGATGTTGCTAAAGGAATTAAAGCCTTCAAAAAAAATATGAAAGAAGAAGATGATAGCATTGAGGATAAAGTTGAAATGGCTCCTACTTCCCAAATGATTGATGTAGAATCTCAACAATCTCAGCCGTTATCGGTAAAACATGCAACAGCGCGCAGAAAGGTTTCTTCTGCTTCTAAAAAAAGCAAAACATCTGTTGCTAAAAAACAGTAACAAAAACGCAATCATCATTGTGCAATATTTTTTGATGAGAAAGTCGAATTAAGAGATGTTTGGGATTGACGGACCAGAGTTTATCGTAATCTTACTTGTTCTCATCATTGTCGTTGGACCAAAAGATTTACCTAAAATATTAAAGACAGTAGCAAAGATAAGAGCGTATGTGTATTCAACAGCAAATGAACTTCGTCATCAGTTTGATGATGTAATAAAACAAATCGAGCGCGATAATTTGCAAAAAGTATGTTCGGATATTAGCGATTCAAGCAAGAAGTTGGCAGAAACTTTTGATCCCACTCAAAATATATTAGAGGATATCCACGATAATTGGGATGTTAAGGAAACACATCATAAATCAAAAAAAGATAAAGAAATTTTGGAATGTGATCAAAACGTAACCAATAAAGATACGACAGTATCTATTGCTTCTAAAGATAAAGAAGATATGTCATGAATGTTAAGAAAGATGAAGTTGATGCTAATATGGCTCCACTTTTAGAACATTTAATTGAACTTCGTCAGCGAATTATTTCTGCCTTGGTTGCATTTATGATCGCTTTTATGATGTGTTTTCTTGTTAAAGATTATATTTTAAATTTTTTACTATGGCCATATCAGTGGGCAATGAAAATAGCAGAGGGTAATCCTGAGGGGATTCGTTTACAATCAACGCAAGTATGGGAAACTTTTTTAACGAAGATGAAGCTTTCTGTTTTTGGGGGAATTATTTTATCTTTTCCCTATACGGCTTTTCAGTTTTATAGTTTTATTGCACCAGGGCTTTATAAAAATGAGCGGATGGCTTTTTTACCATTTCTCATTGGGGGGCCTATTTTATTTTGTATTGGGGGAGCGTTTGTTTATGGTCTATTAGCGCCAATAATACTATGGTTTAGCCTTTCTCAACAATTTCTTCCAGATGTTCATTTAAAAATAGAGTTTATAGTGCGTATTTCTGATTATTTGGGCTTTATGACATCGTTTATCCTAATTTTTGGTTTGATTTTTCAATTACCTCTTGTCATCAGTCTTTTAACAAAAATTGGATTTGTAACATCTCATGATTTGGCGTCTAAACGAAAATGGGCTATTTTGCTCTCTTTTATCATAGCGGCAATCATAACGCCGTCGGATTTTTTTACGATGTTTGCAGTGGCTTTACCAACGATAGCACTTTACGAGATTTCAATTTTAATTGCTTACAGTATAGAAAAGAGAAGAAAATCCGCTTAAGAAAAGTGTATAATCTTATGCGATAAGGAATGAATAAAAACAATATAAATGAGGAATTTTTATGCTTGATATTAAGTGGATTCGTGACAATCCTGAGAAATTAGATAAAGCACTCGTAAGTAGAGGTCTTGAGCCACAAGCTGAAAGGTTAATACAACTTGATCTTGCACGTCGGTCGTATATTGCTAAGGTGCAATTGGCGCAGGAACGTCGCAATGCTGTTTCAAAGGAAATAGGACAGGCTTTAGCGGTATCGGATCAGCAAATGGCTGAACGTCTTAGGGCTGAAGTTGAAGAGATTAAAGCTTTTCTTTCCTCTGCAACAGTGGAAGAAAAACAGCTGACGGAGAGTCTTGAGAAACTTCTTTCAGCACTTCCAAATATTCCATTAGATGATGTTCCAGAAGGTAAAGATGAAAGTGATAATGTCGTCATTCGACATTTTGGTACACCTCCAACATTTAATTTTACACCAAAGGAACATTTTGATCTTGGTCAAGATCTCAAACAGATGAATTTTGAACGAGCTAGTCGTTTGTCTGGAACACGTTTTACAGTACTTTCAGGGGCATTAGCACGGCTAGAACGAGCATTAGGCCAGTTTATGCTTGATGTGCATGTCAATGAGAATGGTTACACAGAAGTCTCAATACCTCTTCTTGTTCGTGATGAGATTGTTTACGGAGCAGCACAATTACCGAAATTTGCTGAAGACCTTTTTCGTACAACAGATGGTCGATGGCTTATTTCCACAGCAGAAGTGCCATTAACCAATTTGGTCAACGATGAAATTCTTGAAATATCAGATTTACCACTGCGATTTTCTTCTTTATCTCCCTGTTTTCGTTCAGAGGCGGGAGCAGCCGGTCGTGATACGCGCGGTATGTTGCGTCAGCATCAATTTTGGAAAGTTGAAATGGTCTCGATTACCAGTGAAGAGCAGTCTTTAATTGAATTGGAACGTATGACGGAATGTGCAGAAGATATATTAAAGCGGCTTGGTTTGCCTTTTCGCACAGTGGTTCTTTCTACGGGTGATATGGGGTTTGCAGCGCGTAAAACCTATGACATCGAGGTTTGGCTTCCTGGTCAAGAATGTTATCGTGAAATTTCTAGCTGTTCAGTTTGTGGAGATTTTCAAGGTCGCCGTATGAATGCGCGCTATCGTAAAGAAGGCGATAAAAAATTGCATTTTGTTCATAGCCTTAATGGTTCTGGTACGGCTGTTGGACGTTGTCTTATTGCCGTACTTGAAAATTATCAACAGGCTGATGGATCAATTATTATTCCAGATGTTTTACAACCTTATATGGGAGGCATGCGCTGTATTACTGCTTAATTTTACGAAAGGAGAGACAATATGCGTTTATTGCCAAGAGGTGATGATACACAGACGCAAGTTTTTGCCATTTTAAAAGAAGCAGTTTGTCAGTATGATAAAAGTGCACCTCCATTGGAGATTGAATGATACTATGGGGCAAAAGGGTATTTTACAATTTCGTGAGGAGTTAGCCGCTCTTGTACTGAAAATGCGTAGCAAAGGCATTGATGACGTGCGATTTTTTTCGGCATTAGAGAAAATTCCGCGTCAACAGTTTGTTGCTGCTCCTTGGTTCAATAGTGCTTATGATAATAAAGTTATTCCCCTTGAGTGTGGTGAATATATGGAACGTTTGGAAGAACAACTCTTAATTCTTTCGGCATTATCGTTGAAAAAAAGGCATCGTGTCTTAGAAATTGGTACAGGATCTGGTTTTTGTACTGCTCTTATGGCATGTCTGAGTGACCGTGTGACAACGATTGATCGTTATAAAACGCTTGTTGATTTAGCACGCCAAAAATTTCAAACTTTAGGAATTGAAAATATTGTTATACGGCAGATTGATGGAAGTCATAGCGTGACAGGCTTAGGATCATTTGATCGCATTCTTATTTGGCCATCACGTTTTGATGAACCAAAGGAATTTTTAGAACTTTTAGCTGAAAATGGAATTCTCATTCAGGCGATAGGACCTGACGAAGGGGTACAAACGGTGACGCGCTATACAAAAATTGGTAGTCGATTTGAGTGTTTAGAACTGTTCCAAGTGCGTTACCAACCTTTTATTAAAGGCATTGCGGAGATACTTTAATTTTTAAAAGCTAAGAAGTTTCTGCGAATTGTCTACGTTAAATTCATTTTGATCTTATATAAAGATATTTATGAATAAAACATCTCATTTTAACTCTTCGGTAATTTAAAAAAGCTTTAATGGAGTGAGTTGATTATTGATGAGTGAGCAAAACGATGTGTCTAAAAGCTTTGGATAATATTTTCCAGCATAATTTTCAGAGAATAACTTTGTTAGCGGTGGTAACTATTGTTGCTGGTTGTAGTTCTGGTACACAGCGTTTTTCCAATACGTTCTCTCATCGTACGGTATCATCTCAATCAAATATATCAAGCACTATGTATACAGACCCGCGAATGCTATCATACGGTAGTGGTATGATACAAAGCACTGAATTGCCACCTGTGGAATCAAGCGATGATTCGTGGGGAGATGATAATTCCCCCTATAATTTTCCACATCAAGATAGGATAACTTCTTCTGATGGTCGCGTTATGGGCTCCCCTCCACGTAATCTTGGAACACTTTCTCGTTCACAAATGGATAAATCTCCTATTTTTCGGCGGAATTCTTATATTGTCCAGAGCGGAGATACACTGCTCAGTATTGCACGACAAGTAGGGGTTAGTGTTGAGGCATTAAAATTAGCAAATGGTATAAACAGCAATTCCATTTATATCGGTCAGGTCCTTGTTGTTCCAAGCAGGCGTACATTAGCAGCTTCAAATGCACACAATAATAACGATTGGGCAGTGTCAACAACAGAATCTGCATCCCAATCTCAAGTGATGTCCTCTATAAAAAACAAGAAGTCCTCTCCTATATATAAAGCTCCTGTAACAACGCCACCCTCTGCAAAGATGAACAAATCAAGTTCTGAGAAAAATTTTTCTAAACAGATGACGCAATTGAAACATGAGACTGGTTTGTCAAGTACTGTTACGAATACAGATAATATGACGACTCCGCAAGCCACAGGAATTTCTAAGATGCGTTGGCCAGTACGAGGGCGTTTATTAAGCCAGTTCGGTCAAAAAAAGGGAACAGTAATGAATCGAGGAATAGATATTGCAGTGCCTGAAGGGTCTTCGGTAAAGGCGGCAGAAAATGGTGTGGTTATTTATGCGGGAGATGGACTAAAAGAGCTTGGTAATGTTGTGATGATTCGACATGAAAATGATATTATCACTATTTATGGATGTAATAGTAAGCTTGTTGTTAACAAAGGACAAAGGATAAGACGCGGTGATGAGATTGCTAAATCTGGTGTTTCAGGAAATGTTAAAACGCCACGTGTCTATTTTGAGATGCGTAAGAATTCATTACCTGTTGATCCCCTTAAATATTTAGAAAACTAATTTATTGATGACGTTTACATTTGAATAGTCTTACAGTTTATAGAAAATTCATGAAAAACAATTGATTTTCTTAAATTAATAACATTGCAGCAAAAAATCATTGGTTTTAGAAAAGTAGTTCGTTGGGGTCGTTAGATATTACCATCTTTGTATTTATGAAAGTGTAAGACAATAGTATCATACTATTTGTCAGCTTTGAGTGTTCCAATTGCTCTTGCATTTGAGAGAAGCATGAAAAAGATATTTTCACGCCTTTCTTAAAAAGTTTTTATCTACAGGCTCATTTAATATGTGTGACGTGCAAGAAAATCGTTTTGATTAATTCAGAAGGTTTGAAATGAGAGCGTTTTATTGTATTTAGATCTGTCATTTGATATCAAAAACGATAAATTATCTATATAAATTAAGTTTGTTCATTAGAAAAATTATCTTGTATAATTTATTGAGTTAGTGAAAAGATTTGTATTGTAGGATATACAATAGGGGAAAGTGAATCTATTTTTTAAGATTTTTCTCATTGTATTTTGGTATTCTGCCTCTTAAGGATTTATTGTATTTTTGTAAAGCTGTGATTAGATTATGTAGTTATTGCTTTTTATGATAAATTCTTTAGGAATTTTTTCTGTATCGGAATTTCATTTTAATAGAGTGGGAAATACCTGAGGTTTAACTATAGGAGATAAAAATGTTTATTACGAACGCTTATGCTCAAGTTGCAGGCGATGTTTCCGGTGGAATTTCATTTGCTAGCGCTGTCCCATTCATTTTAATTTTTGCAATTATGTATTTTTTTATGATTCGTCCACAGCGTGCCCAAATGAAAAAACGCCAAGAAATGCTTAATGCAGTACGTCGTGGTGATACAGTTATAACGGGTGGTGGTATTATCGGCAAGGTTACGAAGGTTCACGACGAGAGTGGTGAATTAGAGGTTGAAATTGGTGAGAGTATGAATATTCGTGTTATTCGCTCAACATTAGCTGATGTGCGCGTTAAAGGTGAGCCGGTTGCAGAAAAAAAATCAAAACTTAATGCTAAAGCAAAAAGACCACAAAAGTCTAAATCTAAAACGACAACGAAAGAAGATATGAGTATCTCTGAAGAGAAAAAAGCTATATCAAAGGAAAATGCATCTTAAGGTGTAATGGCAGTTTATTACATTTTTTAAGCATTTTTATAAAAAGCTTGGCAAGATCAAGACAATTTCATTGAAAAAGAGGCTTTTATAGTGGCTACAGAAAATGGAGTTTTTGTTTTCTTTAGATTATTAAAATAGTTGTTTTATTTATAGAATATTACGCAATTTTTTTCTGTTTTTTAAACAAGATCATTGTTTTTATAAAAAGCAATTTGTGAGTAAATAAGCTGAGGAAACTTTTTAAAAGATAGATTTATTTAAGCAGGTATAGCATTTTACCGCGGTTTATTCCCAAATTTTCATATATTTGTTGTATGAGAAGATTAGGGCATTATATAAAAATTTTTACTTCAATACTAGGCTATGTTTAACATATCAATGTTTATATCAGCCTTATTTTAATTTTTATGATGAGAAGAAGCAAAGACAATTGGATTATTCAAAAATAAAAGGTGCATATTCATGTTCGATGCAATTCAAATTCGTGAAGCACATTTTCCAAGTCGCGCACCTATTGATGCTTATGGAAATGGTGGGTTTCGTTTTGCTGATATGTCTCATAGAGGTTCTATTATTTGTGTACCATCAGGTATTTATGGCATTGAGATGGCAGGGCCTGTTCCCACTCAAAGGGATATATCTCGTATTTTAGAAGAAGCTTCTGAAATCGAAGTTTTATTAATAGGTACTGGAATTGAATTATTACGATTACCTGAAGAGTTACGGGTGCTTTTATGGGAAAAACGTATTTCATCAGATACAATGAGTACGGGAGCGGCGGTGCGTACATTTAATGTTTTATTGGCTGAAGATCGCGCTGTTGCGGCGTTATTATTTGCGGTAGAATAGAGTATTGTTTAATAAAACAAAGGCTCTGGTCTAGCATGAAAGACTTGTGTGATTATTTTCTGCGCTGTAAAATACTGTCGTTTAAGGCGGTGATATAAGGGTATAGAATATACATAACTTAACACATTAAGTGTTTTTTAAATACAGCAGCAAGTATTCAGGACAAAGTTTGCTCATAGTTCCTAATGAATCACATGAGTGATCAGCTCTTGGCACTTAAGACGGTTCATAAGAGGCATTTTAATTCTTTCTTATACAGTTTTTACCTACAAGCCAGTTCCGCTTGTGACGTGCAAGGGAATAGTTTTTATTGATGTAACATGGAATTGGTTTGAAATGAAAGTATATCTACGATATTTGGGATTCTAATTTAACATACAAAACACAAAATTATCATTATAAATCAATGCGTTTATAGTAACAGAAACGTACCGAGAGCAATTGGATTTTTTACAAATTGGTGTTGGTAAGAGCCTTTGTCTTTTAGGATGGGGAGGAGGTCAATGATTTGATGAAGTTTTTGTGATCAGTGCATTTTTTATAAAATAACATTGTCATCTATCCACTGAAAAAGTGTCTTGCATTGTTTGTTGTTCAAGTTTTACTATGCATGTTACGATTGGTTTTTAGCTTTTTTATTGCAAATGAAAACTTGAAGTCCGATAAGATAAGTTTTATCAGAAAAATTATTTATTTAATTTTTTTCTTTCTAAAACGAAAAGGGATTAGAAAAGAAATTTTAATTCATAATACAGTTAAGAGACACATTTAAAAATCTTATTTTCTGAACTGTATTTGCTTATCCTTCATTTTTTAATATGAATAAAAAGAGGGTATTAATTTAATTGCTAAAAAAGGGACGTTAATAGGTTCATAGAATGATAGGCTCTCTTCCTTATTGTCTTGATATTTTACGTACCATAGATCGTGATCGCTATATATCGGTTTTATTTGCACCTAAAAAAAAGCGCCAAGCATTGGCTGCTCTTTATGTATTTAATGCTGAAGTTTCTCGTATCCGCGAAAGTGTACATGACCCACTCATAGGAGAAATACGGTTACGTTGGTGGTATGATGCTATTGCTCATGGTGAAATGCAAACGAGTGGAAACAATCCGATTTTGAATGATTTATTAAAAGCAATCACTCTTTTTAATTTACCTAAGACAGCTTTTTTACGTTATTGTGATGCGCAAATTTTAGATCTTTATCACAATCCAATAGAAACACTTCATGATCTAGAGCATTATTGTGGTGAGACAGCAGGCATAATTTTACAGCTTTCTTGTCAGATATTAGATCCTGAAACTGCACAAGAGTTTACAGATATCTATGAACATGGAGGGATTTCTCAAGGATTAAGCGGTGTATTGCGTCTTTTATCATTCATGCAATCACGATATCAATATTATTTACCCACTGATATATTAAAGGCTGTAGGAGTGAATAGGGAAGATTTGGAATCTCATCGTCTCAGCGATCAACAAAAGGGTTGTATTGTTGAAGCTATGGTAGCATTATCGCGCGATCATTATACCCAATTTTACGAGTATTCTTGTACTTTACCTAGAGTTCTTAAGCCAGCTTTTCTTCCATTGGTCATTGTACCAGCTTCTCTTCAAAAAGCTATACAGCTGGGGGCAGCAATTTTTCAAGAGAGTGCAACTTTGCCATTGATGTATCGCTATTGGTTGATAACAAGGGCAGCAATAAGCGGCAATTTTCCAAAGATATTGTAAAAAAATATTACTACGTTGGAATGCGTAACATGTAGACTGATTTTTTCATATGAAGATAAAAGGAGCTATTGTGATTCCAAACCATTTTTTTGTTATAAAAAATGTTGATGTTTTGGTTGTTATGAACGCAAAAGAATAAGAAATTTTATGATCTTGAAAATACGCTGTATTTCTTCATCAGTAATATGTTTTATTCAGAGTATTGGATGGGTGAGATGCAGAGAAAGAAAAACATGAGATAAATCTTAATACATTGGTTTGTTTGAAGAAGAACTTTTAAGTACTCTGAATGTATTGATTGTATCTCATTTGCAAATGAAATGAAATTTCTATTTTATGAGAGAAGTTATCTTAGCAGTCTATAAGTCTATAAAAAACTCTTATTTTTGAGAAATTATAACATCATAATTGATGACTGTTATGATTGATGAATATATTGATTTATAATGATAATACGTTTTTTCTTATATTGAATGAGAGTCTTGAATAGAAAAAGATTTCTCCATTTTTATAATGAATTTTAAAAATAGTTTTTTTATCTATTATAAGTTGGATGTGTAAATGAAATCATTTAAGGAAGAAGCAATACGCTCCCTATGAATGAATATTAAGAGTAGCAATATAATGAGCTATGAATGAATGACGATAGGGATGATGTTTATAGCTTAATGGGCGGCAACCTTTACGACCTTTGGATGGATAATGTTTTTTAATGCATTGCAAAAACGATTCTACATTCCATTGACTATTTTCTCGCAAATCCATACATGCACTGTTTTGCGAGAAAATGAATCATTATACAAACGCTGATCCTAAGATATGCAGACAAGAAATCCGTCTTACCTCTTCAACTATAGACGAAGAGCTGATGAAAACTTTATCAATAAGTTCTTAAAATTATGCACAATCTTTTTATTGGAGAGCGTTAAAGATCTGATTATAATTTGTGCTATTAATTTCCAAAGGATGTTCTTTATTGGCAACTTGTAGCATTTCTAGCTTGAGATCTTCTCTTATCATCATATCTATATTGGCGCGGACCTCAGTTGAAAGATTATGAGACGTGATATCTTTAGGCATGGTTACAGTCTTTATTTGATAAATGATACGGTTTGTTGCAACCGGACCTTTTATGATGCCATAATGACCTTTGGGAGCGGAAAATAATGCTTTAATGCCTTCAACGCCAAGGGTTTCAGATGAGTCTTGACGCCGGAGGGTTGGTGTTGTTTGTTTTGTAACACCAAGGGTATGAGCAAGAGCAACAAGACTTTTTCCTTCCGTGAGCTGTTTGAGAGCATTTTGGGCTTTTTCATCAAGAAGACGTTGGATTTCCTCATTTTTCCATTGAGAAAGAACATCTAGCTTAGCCTCTTCAAGTGTCTTATCACGGGAAGGAATAATTTTATCGACCTTGTACCAGAGATATCCACCATTTTGAAAAGAGAGAGGATCAAGATCGACTCCTTCGTTTGATTGATAGATGGCATTCAGTAAAATATCTTTTTGAGGTAAATCCGTGAGTATTGCACCTTCAAGCGTTTTTCCCGTTTTATCAATAGTAATTGTGCGCAAAGATAACTTGTATTGGTCAGCTAACTCTTTGAGAGAAGCACCCTCAAAACGAGCATTTTCAATGGCAGCATAATTGTTACGGATATCATCAGTAGCACGATTTTTGGCAAGTATTTGGCGAATATTTTCTTCTACACTTTCAAAAGGAAGAGAGCTTGAAGGTTCAATATGCGTAACGCGAATGAGAACAGGTCCCTGTAAGTCATTTATCACAGGACTGACTTGGCCTTGTTGAAGTTCAAAAATTTCAGATGTCAGATGATTAGGAAGTTCGTTTTCTGCGAGAGGACCTTTTTTTATGTCATTAAGAGTCTTTTTTTCAGCTTTTACCAGTTCATCAAAACTCAATCCATCAGCTATTTTTTTTGCTGCATTATCGGCTTCTTCGCGTGAGGGGAATCGCAGTTCTTCGAATGTACGCTTTTCAGGCGTTACAAAACGTGAAGCATTTTGTGTATAATAGGCTTTCGCCTCATCTGTTGAGATATCTTTAGGTTTTACAAAATCATTAAGTTCCATAGATAGCAAAGAGACAGTACGGTATTCTGGAGCACGAAATTGACTTTGATGTGTTTCAAACCATTTTTGTAATGTTTCGTAATCAGGATCAGCAATTGTTTTCTTTTCTTTTAGATCAATAACGAGATAATCAGCAATACGCATTTCTCCTTGATAAAGAGCAAGTGCTTTATAAAAGAGGTTTGGTGCCTTCATATCAGAAAGTAAAGCAGCAATAAGCTGATTACGCTTTTCTTGTTTGGTGTAATAATTAAGAAAAGCACTTTCACTAATACGTAAATGCTGAAGATAGTTATAAAACAAGTTTTTATCAAAAGTGCCATTTACCTGGAACATCTTATCAGAACCAATCGTATGAGCTATTGTATCTTTTGAAAGACTTATTTTCATTTTACGTGCTTGTTCATCAAGCAGTACATTTTGTTGTAATTGATTAAATACAAAAGCAGGAATTTGGTATTGCTGCATTTCATTTGTTGTAAACATTCGTCCAAGATGAGCAGCATATGCTAAACGTGCGCTTTGATCGGCGAGTGCAAGACGATAATCATCGACAGTTACTGTGGACTTTCCAGAAGTAATAAGATCTCTTTCACTTTTTTTGTGTAACTGCGGTACCCCCCATAAAAGAATGAAGCATAAGAGTAAAATAGCAAGGAAAATTCTAAAAATCCAAGAATTTGTAGCATTTCTTATGATGTCAAGCATTGTTCAAGTCCATTTTTAATGTGAGTTATTATCAAAGCTGTAATGGAATTTGCAATAAAGAGATGAAAGATGCAAGCTTTAAAGACTTGCTTTCATTTTATAATTTGGTAACTACAGATAAACAATGTATTGTAAAAGCTCTTGAGGTGAAAATATGTCTCAAAATATTCGGCCTTTTCTTGCTGGAAATTGGAAAATGAATGGAACGAGTGAATCGCTTGGAGAGTTGCGTGCTATTGCTACAGGCGTTAGCTCTGATCTAGGTCATCTATTTGAAGCCCTAATTTGTGTTCCAGCAACGCTTTTATCGCGTGCTTCTAATACGCTGAATGGTGAAAATCTCCTTTTAGGAGGACAAAATTGTCACTTTGATGATCATGGTCCTTATACTGGAGATATTTCAGCTTTTATGCTTAAAGAAGCGGGAGCAAGTCATGTTATTATTGGGCATTCAGAACGTCGTACAGTGTACCAGGAAAATGATGCGATTGTCTGTGCCAAAGTGCAAGCTGCGTGGCGAGCAGGTCTTGTGGCTCTTGTATGTATTGGTGAAACATTGGAGGAGCGTAATAATAATAAAGTACTGGATATTCTCACGCAGCAGCTTGAAGAATCTCTCCCAGATGATGCAACAGCAGAGAATACCATTATCGCTTATGAACCAGTTTGGGCAATAGGCACCGGCAATACAGCGACTCCAGAAGATATTGCAAAAGTACATCATTTCATTCGTGATAGGGTGCGCTCTCGTTTTGGTGATGAAGGCAATAAGATACGTTTGCTTTATGGTGGATCCGTAAAACCATCCAATGCATTTGAGCTTTTAAGCATTGCTCATGTTAATGGTGCTTTGATAGGTGGAGCAAGCTTAAAAGCGATTGATTTTTTAACTATTTGCGATGTTTGTCGTAAACTATAGCAGAGAAATTTGAGTTTCCCCTTGGATTGTGCGTTATTTATGTGTAAATAGCTATTAAAGAGTTATTTGAAGAGCAGGGTTTATGCAAACAGTACTTATAGTTATTCATTTTTTGATTGTGATTACTTTGGTTGGTGTTATATTAATTCAACCTTCAGAAGGTGGTGGGCTAGGTGTGAGTAATAGCTCAGGGTTGATGAAAACTCGTGGATCTCGAAACCCTTTAACACGTTTGACTGCTATTTTAGCCTGTTGTTTTTTTGTTGTGTCTATTGGACTTACCGTGGTGAGTAATATATCAAATTCTAGTTCTGATATCTTAAAGCGTATACCGGTTAATTCAGAACAGAATTCTACCAATAAAGACTCAGGATCAGTCCCATCGTCAGATGGTGAGTCTTCCCCTTCTATTCTTGAACAGCTAGGAGGCACTTCGAATTCTTCGCAGGAACAGAAACAGTCCACAAATCCTGAAGCAGAAAGTCCAGTTCCTCAGGTTCTTGAAAATACAGTTCCCGATAACAGTACAAAATAGTTTTTTAAGAAAACATAGACTTTTTAAAAAAGGTGATTTTTTTCGCCTTTTTTATTTTAGAAGAAAAATTGTTTCTTTTTGCATTTTTTGCTGGAAAAATCATTATAAATTGCTTATCACCATAAGCCCATGGCACGTTATGTTTTTATTACTGGTGGTGTGGTTTCTTCCCTTGGAAAAGGCATCGCAGCGGCGGCGTTAGCAGCGTTATTACAGGCTCGTGGCTATCGCGTACGTCTTCGCAAACTTGATCCTTATTTAAATGTTGATCCAGGTACGATGTCACCTTATCAACATGGTGAAGTATTTGTGACCGATGATGGTGCAGAAACGGATCTTGATCTTGGTCATTATGAGCGTTTTACTGGGCGTTCTGCAAATAGCCAAGATAATATTACAACAGGGCGTATTTATCGCAATATCATTGAACGAGAGCGGCGTGGTGATTATTTGGGGGCAACAGTCCAAGTTATCCCTCATGTTACAGATGAAATTAAGAGATTCATTACGATGGGAAATGAAGAATTTGATTTTGTTTTGTGTGAGATAGGTGGAACGGTTGGTGATATTGAAGCAATGCCTTTTCTAGAAGCGATTCGTCAGCTTCGCAATGAGCTACCGAGACAAAATGTCGTTTATGTCCATCTCACATTAATGCCTTATATTCCTTCAGCAGGTGAATTAAAAACGAAACCAACACAACATTCTGTCAAAGAATTGCAAGCAGTTGGTATTTCTCCTGATATTTTGCTTGTACGTGCAGATCGATCTATTCCAGAAACAGAACGGTGCAAATTATCACTTTTTTGCAATGTTCGCTCCAATGCAGTCATTCAGGCATTAGATATGCCAACAATTTATGATGTTCCTATGGCATACCATAAGGAGGGTTTGGACTCTGAAGTTCTTTGCGCTTTTGGAATCGATTCGGCACCTTCCCCCAAGATGGATCGTTGGGAAGATATTACGCATCGTATTCACCATCCTGAAGGAGAAGTTACGATTGCTGTTGTGGGAAAATATACGGGCTTAAAGGATGCTTATAAATCTCTTATTGAAGCGATTGCGCATGGTGGTTTAGCGAATAGAGTGAAGGTTAATATTGAGTGGATTGATTCGGAGCTTTTTGAAAAAGAAGATTCTGTTTCAGCTTTACAAAAAGCCCATGGAATTTTGGTTCCAGGTGCTTTTGGGGCACGAGGGGCAGAAGGGAAGATTCGAGCAATTCAATTTGCGCGAGAGCGTAAAGTTCCATTTTTAGGGATTTGTTTTGGGATGCAATTAGCTTGTATAGAAGCTGCGCGCAATATTGCACAGATTGAGAATGCTTCATCAAGTGAGTTTTGTGAAACAGACAATCCAATTGTAGGTTTAATGACAGAATGGCTTAAAGGAGACGTTCTTGAAAAACGTACAAGAAATGGTGATCTCGGCGGTTCAATGCGCCTTGGTGCTTTTGCTGCTGAATTAAAAGAAGAGAGTCATATTGCTCAAATTTATGGGGTGACCAAGATTGTCGAGCGACATCGTCATCGTTATGAGGTCAATATTGATTATAAGGATAAGTTAGAACAGTGTGGTTTGATTTTTTCTGGGATGTCTCCTGATGGTATTTTACCAGAAACGATAGAATATGTAGATCATCCATGGTTTATTGGTGTTCAATATCATCCAGAATTAAAATCCCGTCCTTTTGATCCACATCCGCTTTTTTCTTCTTTTATTGAAGCTGCTGTAGAACAAAGTCGATTAGTTTAATGCATAAATTGGGTTACTTTGCTTTTGAGGGATAAAATGACTAAACCAAATGCCCGTGTGAAAGTTGGAAATATGATTTTTTCAAATGAAATGCCTCTTTCATTAATTGCAGGGCCGTGTCAGATGGAAAGTCGTGATCATGCTTTTGAAATGGCTGGTCGTATTAAAACAATTACCGATCAGCTTGGTATCGGGTTTGTTTATAAATCAAGTTACGATAAAGCCAACAGAACCTCTTTGGGGGCGGCACGTGGTATTGGTCTTGAAAAAGCAATGTCCATTTTTTCTGATTTAAAAAAAGAGTTTAATTGTCCCATATTAACTGATGTGCATACAGAAGAGCAATGTACAATTGTTTCTTCTACAGTTGATATTTTACAAATACCGGCTTTTTTATGTCGTCAAACAGATCTTTTGGTAGCAGCCGCCAAAACAGAATGTGTTATTAACATTAAAAAAGGTCAGTTTTTAGCGCCGTGGGACATGGAGAATGTTTTAAAAAAGGTTGTTTACAGTGGTAATCCGAATGTTATGCTTTGTGAGCGAGGCACGTCATTTGGTTACAACCGACTTATTTCTGATATGCGTTCGTTGCCTATTTTACGTTCATTTGGTGCTCCTGTTATTTTTGATGCAACGCATTCTGTTCAAGAACCTGGGGGGCAGGGGGCTTCATCTGGTGGGCAGCGTCAATTTGTTGAAATTTTAGCGCGTGCAGCTGTTTCTGTTGGGGTAGCTGGTATTTTTTTAGAAACACATCAAGATCCAGATAATGCACCTTCTGATGGACCCAATATGGTTAAAGTTGATGATTTACAAAGATTGCTTGAGACTTTAATGGAATTTGATTATCTGTCAAAAAAGTTGAGTTGAGAAGAGAAAAAATATTTCATTAATAGGGCTTTATAAATGAATCGAGACTTTTATTGGATAAGGAAACACATATGACTATAATTGTCGATATCATTGGGCGTGAAGTTCTTGATAGCCGTGGTAATCCAACGGTAGAAGTTGATGTTCATTTGGAGAATGGAGCTTTTGGTCGCGCTCTGGTTCCTTCGGGAGCTTCAACAGGAGCACACGAGGCTATAGAGCTTCGTGATGGTGGTTTGCGCTATCAAGGGAAAGGTGTTGAAAAAGCGGTTGCTGCAGTTAATGGCGAAATTCTTGAAGAACTTGGTGGGCGGGATGCAACAAATCAAATTGCTATTGATCAAGCAATGATTGCTTTGGATGGAACGCCAAACAAAGCCCGTCTTGGTGCCAATGCACTTCTTGGTGTTTCATTAGCTGTTGCAAAAGCAGCTGCGGATTCATTAAATTTACCTTTGTATCGTTATATTGGTGGTACACAAGCGCATATTCTTCCAACCCCCATGATGAATATTATTAATGGTGGTGTTCATGCTGATAATTTGATTGATTTTCAAGAGTTTATGATTATTCCTATAGGAGCTCCTACTGTAAAAGAAGCTATCCGTTATGGCGCTGAGATTTTCCATGCATTGAAAAAGCGTTTAAAAGATGCGGGTTATAATACCAATGTTGGTGATGAAGGTGGTTTTGCACCTCAATTTAAAAGTGCTGATCAAGCAATTGATTTTATTATGGAATCTATCATGATATGTGGCTATAAACCAGGTGAACAAATTGCCATTGGTTTAGACTGTGCTTCAACCGAATTTTATAAAAATGGTTCGTATTTTTATAAAGGTGAGGGGAAATGCCGAGACACCCAAGAGCAGGTAGATTATTTAGCGCATCTTGTGAAAAATTATCCTATTATTACAATTGAAGATGGAATGGCAGAGGATGATTGGGAAGGTTGGAAGCTACTTACTGACACAATTGGAGAAAAATGTCAGCTTGTTGGCGATGATTTGTTTGTAACGAATTCAGCACGTTTGCGTGATGGTATCAAAATGGGGGTAGGCAATTCTATTCTCATAAAAGTTAATCAAATTGGTACATTGAGTGAAACACTTGATGCTGTAGAAGTAGCGCATAAAGCAGGTTATCGTGCCATTATATCTCATCGTTCAGGCGAAACAGAGGATTCTTTCATTGCAGATCTTGCGGTTGCAACGAATTGTGGACAAATTAAAACAGGTTCTCTTGCTCGTTCGGATAGATTAGCAAAATACAATCAACTTATTCGTATTGAAGAAATGCTAGGAGCCCAAGCGCATTATGCTGGTGATTTATATCGTGTATAGTTGTGAGCACAAAATATGAAAGTATAAGATCATTTAGATTATGAAATTGATATTTCTTATCAAAGGCATATACGCAATAATTTTTAAGTGTTTAAATTTATAGGGATTAAGATGAGAGGTATAATTATTAGTCAAGATCAAGGAAATTATCTCGTTTCGGGTGATGATGGTAAACGTTATCAGTTTGCGACTTGGGATTGGTTGGGAAAGAATCCACCAAGGATTGGTAATGCTGTTGATTTTGTCTGTGAAGGAGGTGTTGTCAGTTCTGTTTTCCCATTGTTGAGACCAGGTACAGAGAACACAAAGATAATGTTCGCACTGCTTTGTTGGGTTGCAGGTATCTTTGGTGTTCATCGCTTTATGGTTGGGAGAGTTCGGACGGGTACTTTAATGCTCGTTTTATCTTTATCATTGTTTGGATTGATGATTACCGGTATTTGGGCGATTGTTGATTTTATACTCATTATTGCTGGAAAATTTACGGATAAAGATGGGAATCAGATTACAGATTTGTGAAAAATTTACAATAAAAAGAAAATAATAAAGTTTACTTTTTATTTCGATCAATATATTAAGTTGCAATAATGCAAGATTATTGTACTCTATTTCTTTAATGTGAGATATTAAGAGAAATATGCACAGTTGAATAAAAGTATTGAAAAAGACTGTGCTATTTTATGTGGGTAAATCAACTAAGGTTGTTTTGTATTGCTGCTTATAGCAGCAGAAAGCGTTAGATCATTGGGGGGCAAAACTATTTTAATTTCATGTTTATCACGGCTGCTACAAATTTTATTTACGCCGTGAGGTTAATCAGCATATTATAAAAAGAAATAGTTTCTTTATGAATAACACATAAGGAGCAGCTTTATAGGTGGGCAAGGATGAAGGGTAAAATTATTGGTCAAGATCAAGGAGTTTATCTCGTTTCGGGAGGTGATGATAAGCGTTATCAATTTGAGGATTGGAATTGGTTAGGAAAAAAACCGCCGAGTATAGGGGATATTGTTGATTTTGTATATGAAGATAATGTTGTTAAATCTGTTCTCCCTCTCTTAAGTCAAAAAGAATCAGAGCAATCAAGATTAGGTCTGGCAGTTATTTGTTTTTTTTTGGGATGGTTGGGTATTCACCGCTTTATGGCTGGTAAAATTGGAACGGGTATCGTAATGCTTCTCATAAATGTAACAGGTATAGGAATTCTTATCAATATACTGTGGTCATTTATTGATTTTATAGTTATTTTATCTGGATATTTTAGAGATGCAGATGGCAATAAAATTACCAAGTTATAGCAACTCGACAAAATTTTAATATAAACAAATAATTTTATTTATATTTATCAATATATTAATTTAATAATGTAAGTTATTTTATTCTATGTCTTTAATGTTAAATATTAAATAAAATTATGAATATTTAAATAAAAATATTGAAAAAGAATGTACTATTTCATATAAAAAGCAAAAGTACAAATCGAACAGCGTGCTTTGTATTGCCACTTATAAATGCGGGAATTTTAAGTTGTTGGGGGATTTTAAGCTTTTTAAAATGTCGTATATCACGGTGAGTACAGATCGTATTCATGCCGTGAGGTTTATCCAACATATTATCATATTAGAAGAAAAGCTTCTTTATGCATAACAATTTTATAGGTGGTGAAGATGAAAGGTAAAATTATTAGTCAGGATCAAGGAAATTATTTCGTTTCAGGTGGTGATGGTAAGCGTTATCAGTTCTTGAGTAGGAATTGGTCAGGAAAAAAGCCACCAAAGGTTGGTGATATGGTTGATTTTGTCTGTGAAGGGGATACCATTAAGTCTGTTTTTCCTATCTTGTCAGCAGGGCAGCCACAACAATCAAAAATGTTGTTAGCGATCGTTTGCATGTGTTTTGGTGCATTGGGGATTCATCGTTTTATGGTTGGTAAAATTATAACAGGCATTGTAATGCTTCTTATAACTATACTAAGTACAATAGGTCTACTATTTATGGGGATAGGGCTTATAGGGATTATTTTTATAATTATACCTTGGGTATTGATTGATTTTATCCTTATTTTAACAGGAAATTTGGGGAAAAAATCTACAAATTAGAGGATATCCAATATTTGTAATAGAAAAAGTGGGGCATTCAACTTACTTTGATTGTCTTAAGGGGGGGGAATTGAACATAATAAGATTATTTAGTGTAGATTTGGTAATGAGGTATTAATCAAAATCGTGCATAGTTGGGCTGATTATTAAGAAATTTGTGCTGTAAAGACTGTGCTATTTTATGTGGACAAAGCAGAAACGTCGATCAATCAAAGTACGCTTTGTACTACCTCTTATGACGGTGGGAGTCTTAAGCTATTTCAGTTATCACATTTATCATGGTGAGTATGGATTGTATTCACGCAGTGAAGTTAATCAGCATATTAGCGAATTAGAAAAGGAGCTTCATAAAATAGAAGCTGAGCGGATATTCATGGAAAAGCGTATTTCTCTTTTACGCAATGGGCATATAGAAAAAGATATGTTGGATGAGTATGTCCGAAAGAATTTGAACTTTTCTAAGCCAAATGAATTGACAATCTTAATACCTTGAAATGATACCAAAGGTAAATGAAAAATCGCTTAATTTAAACAACAATCAGCAATGATATTGTTTAAGCCGATTGATAAGGCTTGTAACTTTTGTTCGTAAAGGTTATTCCTAAATAATCATAAAAGGGAGTTTAATATGGCAGAACGACTTAAAAAAAATTCTGCGTCGGCGGCGCGCACTGCATTATCAAGCACCACAAAGAAAGCACCAATAGCAGATTTTACAAAAGAAGAAGAAATTGATGCTTATCGTGAAATGCTTTTAATTCGCCGTTTTGAAGAAAAAGCAGGACAACTTTATGGTATGGGGCTTATTGGGGGATTTTGTCACCTTTATATTGGTCAGGAAGCCGTTGTTATAGGAACATTGAAAGCGGCAAAAGAAGGTGATCAGGTTATTACGTCTTACCGTGATCATGGACATATGTTAGCGGTTGGGATGAGTCCGCGTGGTGTCATGGCAGAATTAACGGGGCGCCAAGGTGGCTTTTCCAAAGGGAAAGGTGGCTCGATGCATATGTTCTCTAAAGAAAAGAACTTTTATGGAGGACATGGTATTGTTGGTGCGCAGGTTCCCATTGGTTCAGGTTTGGCATTTTCGAATCAATATCTTGGTAAAGATAATGTGACATTGGTTTATTTTGGTGATGGTGCTGCAAATCAGGGGCAGGTTTACGAGAGTTTTAATATGGCTTCACTTTGGAAGCTTCCCGTTGTTTATATTATTGAAAACAATCAGTATGCTATGGGAACATCAGTTTCACGTGCATCTGCAGAAACTGATTTTTCCCGACGCGGTCTTTCTTTTGAAATTCCAGGTATTGTTGTTGACGGTATGGATGTTCGATCAGTAAAAGGAGCTGCTGATGAAGCAATTTCTTGGGCACGCTCAGGTAAAGGACCGATCATTCTTGATATGCAGACCTATCGCTATCGTGGTCATTCCATGTCTGATCCAGCAAAATATCGTTCCAAGGAAGAAGTCCAAAAAATAAAAGAGGAGCACGATCCGATTGATCAAGTAAAAAGTCGGATTCTTAAAAAAAATTGGGCGAGCGAAGACGATTTAAAATCTGTTGAGAAAGAGGTCCGTGCAATTGTTGCTGATGCGGTAGATTTTGCACAAAGTGATCAAGAGCCAGATGCTTCTGAGCTCTATACTGATATTTTAGTTTGATGCGAGGGAAGCAAGTATGTCTATTGATATTTTGATGCCGGCGCTTTCACCAACTATGGAAGAAGGTAAACTGTCTAAATGGCTCAAGAAAGAAGGTGATAAGGTTAGCTCTGGCGATGTTATTGCTGAAATTGAAACGGATAAGGCTACAATGGAAGTAGAGGCCGTTGATGAAGGTACTCTTGGTAAAATTTTTGTGCCTGAAGGTTCAGAAGGCGTAAGGGTTAACACTGTTATTGCAATTTTGTTAGAAGAAGGTGAGCGTGCTGAGGATATTTCGCAACCTACTGATACAGCACAAAAACCTAAGGAATCTGCTCTTTCTCTACCTTTGTCAGTTCCGCAGGCTGCTCCTACTTTTGATACATCTCTTAATTTTGATATTCCAGCGGGAACACAAATGGTTACAATGACAGTTCGTGAAGCGCTTAATCAGGCTTTGGCTGAAGAAATGCGGCGTGATGAAACAGTTTTTCTTATGGGGGAAGAAGTCGCGCAATATCAAGGTGCCTATAAGGTTAGTCAGGGTTTGTTGGAAGAGTTCGGGGAACGCCGAGTTATTGATACCCCAATTACAGAGCACGGCTTTGCTGGGCTGGCTGTTGGGGCTGCTTTTGGTGGGTTACGTCCTATTGTCGAGTTTATGACCTTTAATTTTGCGATGCAGGCGATGGACCAAATTATTAACTCAGCAGCCAAGACACGTTATATGTCTGGTGGACAAATGACCGCTCCTATGGTTTTCCGAGGTCCCAATGGTGCGGCTGCCCGTGTTGGTGCTCAACATTCTCAATGTTATGCAGCATGGTATAGTCATATACCAGGTCTGAAAGTTGTTATGCCTTATAGCGCTGCAGATGCAAAAGGTTTGCTGAAAGCTGCTATTCGTGATGATAATCCTGTTGTTTTCCTTGAAAATGAGATTTTGTACGGGCATCAATTTGATGTTCCTCAACTCGATGATTTTGTTTTACCTATTGGTAAGGCGCGTATTCATAAGTCTGGACAAGATGTGACAATTGTTGCATGTGGAATTGGGATGCATTATGCTGTTCAAGCGTTACCAGAAATTGAAAAACTTGGTATTGATGTTGAATTGATTGATTTACGAACCATTCGCCCGATGGATCTTCCAACAATTCTTTCGTCAGTTAAAAAAACAGGTCGTTTGGTAACAATTGAAGAGGGATTTCCTCAGTCATCTGTGGGAACTGAAATAGCAACCCGTGTTATGCAGCAGGCTTTTGACTATCTTGATGCGCCAATTGCTACGATTTCTGGTAAAGATGTTCCGATGCCTTATGCCGCTAATCTTGAGAAGTTGGCTTTGCCTAATACTGCTGAAATTATTGAGGCCGTTAAGGCTGTGACATACAGAGCATAACGGAGGAAAGCATAATGCCCATTAAAATTACAATGCCAGCGCTTTCCCCTACGATGGAAGAGGGAAATTTAACAAAATGGAATATTAAGGAGGGAGATAAGGTTTCCTCTGGTGATGTTATTGCTGAAATTGAGACGGATAAAGCGACAATGGAAGTCGAAGCCGTTGATGAAGGTAGGGTTGCTAAAATTGTTGTTCCTGCTGGAACACAAGGCGTTAAAGTAAATGCTTTAATTGTTGTTTTAGCAGAAGAAGGTGAAGATTTAGCTGAAGCTGCAAAAGTTACAGAAGAAATCTCTTCTTCTACAAGACAAGAATCAGAGGGCATCAAACAGACAGATTCTCTGAAACAGACGGACTCAAAGGGAATAAAAATGTCTCATGAATCATCAACTGGGCAATTAATACAGCAAGATAAAAAGGAAGCTCGTCTTTTTGCCTCTCCCTTAGCGCGGCGATTAGCATCTCAGGCAGGTCTTGATTTATCCCTTATTTCTGGAAGTGGTCCGCATGGGCGCATTATTAAGCGCGATGTAGAAAAAGCTGTGAGCAGCGATATGTCTAAAGTGTCTTATTCATCATCGATAGGGGAGCTAATAGCTACAGGTGCTTCGGACAAACAGATATTGAAACTCTTCAAAGAGGATGAATATAGCTTCGCTCCCCATAATAATATGCGTAAAACAATCGCGACACGTTTGGTGGAATCAAAACAGAGAGTCCCACATTTCTATGTAACGGTAGATTGTGAACTTGATGCGCTATTAGCACTGCGTACACAACTAAATGCTGCTGCTCCAATGGTTAAGGGGCAGGAAGAAACTCAGCCTACTTATAAGCTTTCTGTTAATGATATGGTGATCAAAGCTGTTGCACTTTCTTTGAAAGCGGTTCCTGATGCGAATGTTTCTTGGCTTGAAGGCGGGATGCTTCATCATAAACATTGTGATGTTGGGGTTGCTGTTTCTATTCCCAATGGATTAATTACACCGATTATTCGCCATGCAGAGAAAAAGCCGTTATCACTTATTTCCAAAGAGATGAAGGATTTTGCAAAGCGTGCGCGCGAGGGCAAGTTAAAAATGGAAGAATATCAGGGTGGAACAACAGCTGTATCAAATATGGGGATGTATGGTATAAAAAGTTTTTCGGCTATTCTTAATCCACCGCATGCGACGATTTTTGCGATTGGTGCAGGGGAGCAACGCGCCGTTGTTAAAAATGGTGCATTAGTTGTTGCGACAGTTATGTCAGTTACGCTTTCTGCGGATCATCGTGCTGTCGATGGTGCTTTAGCAGCAGAGCTCGCGCGGACTTTTAAGAAGATGATTGAAAATCCATTAGCAATGTTGGTTTGAACTGTTTAACAGTTCTTCACGTAAATTGTGAGAGAGTGTATTTAAGAGAATAGAAACAAATTTAAAGAGTTTAAAGAGCAGAGGTATTGCTATTTCTGGTTTGGGTAAAGCATTTACGTGAAGCTTAAAGCAAAGACATAAGATAATTCTCTCATATTGTTTTACAGTCTTAAGTTCAAAAAATGCATATCCATTTTATATATATCCATGGAGGAATTACTGTGGCAAATCTTTATGATGTAATTGTGATTGGATCAGGTCCAGGCGGATATGTAACCGCAATTCGTGCAGCACAATGTGGCTTTAAGACTGCGATTGTTGAACGTGAACATTTGGGAGGGATCTGTTTAAATTGGGGATGTATTCCAACAAAGGCCCTTCTACGTTCAGCGGAAATGAAACATTTTGCTGAACATGCGACAAATTATGGATTAAAAATTAATGGTTCAATTGAGGCAAACATCAAAGATGTTGTGGCACGTTCACGGGGTGTTTCAGCACGTTTAAATGCTGGTGTTGGTTTTTTAATGAAAAAAAACAAAATTGATATTATCTGGGGTGAAGCAAAGCTTACTAAAGAAGCAAAGGGAAGCCTTCCTGCGGAAATTATGGTTTTTTCATCCTCCAAACCGATTATGCAACCGCAAAATCCAGTCCCTAAAGGGACGTTAGGGGAGGGAACTTATCAAGCAAAGCATATCATTATTGCAACGGGCGCACGTCCTCGTGTCCTTCCTGGTATTGAGCCAGATGGAAAACTCATTTGGACTTATTTTGAAGCTATGATACCGCCAGCAATGCCAAAATCGCTTTTGGTTATAGGGTCTGGGGCTATTGGCATTGAATTTGCTTCTTTTTATCATGATATGGGGGCGACAGTAACTGTTGTTGAAATGATGCCCCATATCATGCCTGCTGAAGATATTGAAATTTCAACGTTTGCTCGTAAACAGTTAGAGAAAAAAGGTTTACGCATTCTTCGTCAAGCAAAAGTAACAAAGGTTGAAAAATCTTCCGATTCTGTAAGTGTACATATTGATGTTCAAGGTAAAATAGAGTCAATGACTGTTGACCGGTTGATTTCCGCTGTTGGGGTGCAAGGTAATATTGAGAATCTTGGTTTAGAAGCTTTGGGAATAAAAACCGATCGCGGCTGCATTGTAACTGATGAATGGAGTTGGACGGGGGTGGAAGGTATTTATGCTATTGGTGATGTAGCAGGCCCTCCTATGTTGGCCCATAAAGCAGAAGAAGAAGGTGTGATATGTATTGAGCATCTTGCAGGTTTGAAAAGCGCTCATCCACTTGATAAAAGAAAAATTCCAGGGTGTACATATTGTACACCACAGGTTGCCTCTGTAGGGCTTTCAGAAGCGGCAGCAAAAGAAGCAGGTTATGATATACGTATTGGTCGTTATTCTTTTGCTGCGAATGGTAAGGCGATTGCTTTGGGTGAAGATCAGGGGTTAGTAAAAACGATTTTTGATAAAAAAACAGGACAGCTTCTCGGGGCCCATATGGTAGGGGCTGAGGTAACAGAATTGATACAGGGTTTTGTTATTGCTATGAATCTTGAAACAACAGAAGAAGAATTAATGCATACTGTCTTTCCACATCCGACCTTATCGGAAATGATGAAAGAAAGTGTATTAGATGCTTATGGTCAAGTTTTAAACGCTTGATGACTGGATTGTATGAAAAATTTTATATTTTTGATTGTTACTTCGTATTTATAAGGCAAAGGCTTAAATGGTTACGGTTGTTGATAGAGTTGCAAATAGACGATTGCGTCATCCTGAAAAGGCACATCGTCCTGATACAAGCGTTCAAAAAAAGCCAGATTGGATTCGTGTAAAAGCGCCAACATCACCAATTTATAAGGAAACACATAGTATTGTACGTACGCATAAGTTAGTGACTGTATGTGAAGAAGCTGGTTGTCCTAATATTGGCGAATGTTGGAGCCAGAGGCATGCTAGCTTTATGATTTTAGGTGAAATATGTACGCGTGCTTGTGCTTTTTGTAACGTTGCAACAGGTATTCCACTTGCCGTTGATGATAATGAGCCAGAACGTGTCGCTGATGCTGTTGCACGGATGGAATTAAAACATGTTGTCATTACATCTGTTGATCGTGATGATCTTGCTGATGGTGGTGCTGAGCATTTTGCAAAAGTTATTTATGCGATTCGTCAAAAAACTCCTAAAACAACAATTGAAGTTCTTACACCTGATTTTCGTCATAAGGATGGCGCTTTAGAAGTTGTTGTTGCTGCTAAGCCTGATGTTTTTAATCATAACTTAGAAACAGTTCCTTCTAAATATTTGAAGGTCCGTCCAGGGGCACGTTATTTTCATTCAATTCGTTTATTACAACGTGTTAAAGAACTTGATCCAACAATCTTTACGAAATCAGGTATTATGGTTGGCCTTGGGGAGGAGCGAAATGAAGTTTTGCAATTGATGGATGATTTGCGCGCTGCTGATGTTGACTTTATGACAATTGGACAATATTTGCAGCCTACACGAAAACATCATCCAGTTGTTCGTTTTGTGCCTCCTGAAGAATTTGAGTCTTTTGCCAAGATTGGTAAAGTAAAAGGATTTTTACATATGGCCTCCAATCCTCTAACGCGTTCATCTCATCATGCTGGAGATGATTTTGCCATTTTGCAAAAAGCGCGTGATGAAAAATTTTCTTTACAGAGATAATTATGCCGATTTTTACAATACATCGGCAGATCACCCATAGTGCCAGTGAAATGTTTGATCTGGTTTCAGATATTGAGCGTTATCCTGAATTTTTACCAATGTGTGAGTCTTTAATAATACGTTCTCGAAAAGAATATGGAAAAAAAATATTGCTTCTTGCGGATATGACCGTTGGCTATAAGATTATTCGTGAAACTTTTACGACTCAAGTATTTCTTCAGCCGGAAAAAAGTCTTATAGAAGTTAAATATATTGATGGTCCATTCAAATATCTTGAAAATCGTTGGGCCTTTCATGATATTGAAAATACCAATGCATGTAATGTAGAGTTTTTTATTGATTATGAATTTAAAAGTAAAACGCTTGGATTAGTGATGGGCTCAATGTTTGATATTGCGTTTCGTAAATTTACCGAGGCTTTTGAGAAGCGTGCGCATCAGATTTATGGCTCTACGGTAACATAGTCTATTCTGTTATTTTTTAACAATACGTATTGCTTAAACAGCGTGAAGGTGAAAACGGGTTTCCATCTTTACTATTTGTTTTTAATTCAGCTTTCAAAAGCATATTGAAGGAATATCATTTTAAATGATGAAGATGATGCACAGCTTCATGCTTTTGTTTCTCTCTTTTTTAATGGATGCACACTCGTTAAACAAAACGCCCAAATAGAACATGCTTGCGTCATACCCATTTCATAATAGTGCTCATAATAAATAGTATAGATTCTCGTAAAAGTATATAAAATCTACATCTGTACACTTATGAAGAATTCCTCCTGTATCATTTATTTGCTATCTCTCAAGATGTTGTGCCAGCTCTTAGCACTTGAGAGAAGTACAAGTGTCTCTTTCTTTAATCATTTTATTTATACAGTTTTTTCTCTTGTGGCGTGCAAGTGAATAAATTTGATTAATTCAACCTACACAGGACTGAAGTGAGATAACTTTACGCTATTCAGATCTTTCATTTTCAGGTTGTGATACAATAAAATTTTTTCAAGATGTTGACGATTATAGACACGATGGGGAATAAAGAATTTTGAAATTAGTATGGGGAATTCAGTGAAGCAATTCCAGAATCATTTTAAAAGCATTTTCAACAGTTGCATGGCGGATAGCATTGCGATTAAGATGAGCAAAGTGCATTTCTTTGTGCAGGGGAGAGTGGTTTTTGTAAGCAACTGCGCAATGCACAAGTCCTACAGGTTTATCAAGACTTGCACCTCCTGGACCAGCAATTCCTGTTACAGAAACTGCAATGTCAGCTTGTGAATGTTTTAATCCACCCTCAGCCATTGCAAGAGCAACTTCTTTTGAAACGGCACCATAGGTTCTTATAAGTTCAGCACAAACGCCAACAAGGCGTGTTTTAGATTCATTTGAATAAACAACAAATCCACAATCGAGAACATCTGACGATCCTGCAATATTTGTGAGGCATGCAGCAATGAGTCCCCCTGTACAAGACTCTACAGTTGTTAACAGCAAACCTTTTTGGCGAAAGGTATTAAGGACTTCATGTGCGTGTTTTTCACAAAGATATGTCATTGGGGAATTTCTCCTGAATAAAGGACGCTCACTGTTGCAAGAGCAGCAATTCCCTCACCACGACCAATAAATCCAAGCCTTTCATTTGTTGTTGCTTTGATAGAGATTCGATCAGGTGTTATTGCAAGTATTGTTATAAGATTTTCTGTCATGGCATGACGATATGGACTAATTTTAGGATTTTCAGCGATAATTGTGATATCAACATTGGCGATACGACCACCTGCTTGTTTTATAATATCAAGAGCATGACGGAGAAAAATTTCTGATGATACATTTTTCCATTGAGGATCAGAGGGAGGAAAATGTGTACCGATATCTCCAGCACCTTGAGTTGCAAGAAGGGCATCTGTTAATGCATGAAGAGCAACATCCGCATCGGAGTGTCCATTTAATTTTTTATGAAAAGGGATTTTTATACCACATAATATAAGAAAATCACCATCCTCAAAAGAGTGAACATCATAACCATTGCCGGTACGAATATCAGGAAATATTTGCATTTTCTTTTGGAGATATAAATGTGCAGTATTAAAATCTTCATGCCATGTAATTTTTATGTTGTTAGGATCCCCAGGAATGGTACGCATAGGAATTCCAAACCATTCGGCAATTGCGCAATCGTCAGTGAATTCTTGTTTGCAAGCTTGTTTTGCTTGTTTATGGGCCGCTAAGATATGTTCAAAGGGAAAACACTGTGGAGTTTGTGCACTATAAAGATGGGTACGGGGAATTGTTTCTAAAACATGCTGATTATTTATACGTTTAAGGGTATCAGAGATGGGCAGAACAGGAAGAACACCTTCTTGAGGCGTGATAATGTTGTGAATGTTATTAAGAAGCTTGTTTTCGATAAAAGGGCGTGCACCATCATGAATATGCACATATTGGGGGGCAAATTTTTTGAGTGCCTGAAGTCCATATAAGGTAGAGATTTGACGTGTATTGCCTCCTTCAACGATAATAAGGCGCTCTTTAAAATCGTCAATAGCTTGTTCACAGATTTGACGATCTTCTGGATGAATAACAAGAATAATTGTTGTGATAGCTGGATGCTGCAAAAAACAATGCACGGTATGATAAATAATTGGCTTTTGTCCTAGAAGCCGATATTGTTTTGGAATTTTATGGGGAGATCCTGCTCTTTCACCCCGTCCAGCGGCTAATATTATTGCTGCAATAGAAATACTTAATCTCCTTGTATTATAATCTTAGTTTGCTTTTTTGTCATTAATTTTAAAATGATTTTGAAAGGATGGTTGTTGTAGATCAGCAAGGGATATCACGGATAACACCTCAAAAAAAGCATTTAATGCTTTTTGAAGTGCGGTATTTAAACCACAAAAATCAAACAAGGGGCAAGTTGGTTCTGCAGTATCGAAACATTCTGCGAGGGAAAAGTTGTCTTCTGTTACTTTCACAACATCCGCGACTGAAATTTCTGCTGCGGGTTTAGCCAATCTAACTCCACCATTGCGTCCACGCACTGTTTGTATAAAACCTGCTTGAACAAGCAGCTGAAGGATTTTAAATAAAAAAAGCTCTGAAACGGCATATGCTTTAGCAATTTCTGGAACACGACTGAGAGTTCCCTGATTATCTGCACAATACATAAGCATTCGAAGAGCATAATTTGTTTGTTTTGTTAATCGCATCTCATTTCCTTCGTAAAGTATCGTCGAACACAGTCTATTTTAAAGATATTTTGCAAAATGTAGAAGTTTTTTCTCGTTGACTATATTTGCCTATTTTAAATGTAGTATTAGTATTGTCAATTTTTGCTACAAAAGGTTATATGAGAATAATGGGATAAGGGTATGTAAGCTCATGACGAATATAACATCTGTGACGAATCTTCAAGACATAGATAAAAATACTTATAACGATGAGTTGTATCGTTTAAGTAAGGTATATATTTTTTTAGGGATTACAATTATTGTATTGGCTTTACTTACGGCCTCTGTTTCATTTATTATTCTTATTGGATTAACTCCTGTTGTTCCCAGTAGAACAGTAACCCTTATTCTTATAGGAATTAATAGTTTTTGGGTTTTAGGGCTTATTGTCATCGTTTTTTATGAGATGATACCGATCATTCGTGCTTGGCGTTCAAGGCGTGCAGGATCGCGTCTTCATGTGCGCCTTATTTCATTGTTTGCACTTGTTGCGACAATGCCAGCTGTTGCTGTAGCTCTTGTATCGGGTCCAGCACTAAATTTGGGACTTGATCGATGGTTTGATACAACAACGCGGCAAATTGTGGGCTCTTCTATTGATTTAGCAAATGCTTATGCAGATGAAATGCTCCAAAATTTAAAAAATTTATCCTACGCGATGGCATTTGCACTTGATAACAAAAAACTCTTAGAACGTAATCCAGCTGAATATAGGATGCAATTGACGCGTCATGCTCTAGGACGCAATTTGCGTGGTGCATTTTTGTTAAGTTCTAGTGGAGCTATTTTTGTATCGAGTGCTCTTGGTGATGAAGATAAACTGCCAATTCCTCCTTCTCATCTTATTGAACGTGCAACTAGTGCGAGACCTTTTTCTTTTCAACCAGGCGTCCATGATTATTTTGGTATTATTTTAAAATTTACCAATATTCCAAACACATTTTTATATTTGGTGCGTGACGTTGATAAAGGTGTTTTATCTGCTTTGCGTTTGACGGAAGTTAATACAGATCGTTATCGTGATTTAAATGAGAATCGCCTGCTGACACAGATTGCATTTGGTATGCTTTATTTGTGTCTTTTTTTTAGTTTATTCTTATCAGCCATTTGGGCTGCTATTGCTGTTGCTGATCGCTTAGTACGTCCTATTCGTCTTCTCATTAGTGCTGCCGATGATGTTGCTTCTGGAAATATGGAAATTTTCGTGCCAGTACGAGCAAAAGATGGAGATATTGGGCAATTATCCAAAACTTTTAATTACATGGTCAGTGAATTGAAAAGTCGGCGTAATGAATTGATTGCAGTGCGTGATCAAATTGATGAAAGACGGCGTTTTTCTGAAGCTGTGTTATCGGGTGTAACAGCGGGAGTAGCAGGTATAGATGATAATGGTGATATCACCATTATCAATCGGTCTATTGAAGCGATGTTTGATATTCGCTCAGAGCGCGTTGTTGGAAAAAGTCTTTTATCTTTAAGCGCTGAAATTTGGCAGGTTTTTCAGTTTGTGCGTTCATTGGATCGTAAAAACCATCGTGAGCAGGTCACTTTAAACGTTGCAGGAAAAGAGCGTGTCTGTAATGTCCAAGTTACGATGGAGGAGGATGATGGACAAGGGCAATCTTGGGTTCTAACAATTGATGATATTACAGACCTTGTTGCAGCGCAACGTACAGCGGCGTGGGCGGATATTGCGCGGCGTATTGCACACGAAATTAAAAATCCTCTTACACCTATTCAGTTATCCGCTGAACGCATTCGTAAACGTTATAACAAAGCTATTACACAAGATAGAGAGGTCTTTGAGCGGTGTATTGACACAATTATTCGGCAGGTTGGAGATATTGGGCGTATGGTTGATGAGTTTTCCTCTTTTGCACGTATGCCCAAACCCAAAATGCATATTTTAGATATACGAGAATTGTTGCGCGAAGCATGTTTCTTGATAGAGGTGACGCGACATGATATTCATTTTGAGCAAGATTTAGGAACTCTACCACTTATGGGTGCATTTGATAACCGTCTCATTGTACAGGCTTTTTGCAATGTTATCAAAAACGCGAGCGAATCCATAGATTCAGTTATGCGAGAGGAAAATATTCACGGTCATATTCTTATCCGTTCTTATCGTCAGGAAGAATGGGTGGTTGTGGATGTTGTTGATAACGGGAAAGGACTTCCTAAAGAGCAAAGACAAAAGTTATTAGAACCCTATATAACAACGCGGGAAAAAGGAACAGGGCTGGGGTTAGCTATTGTGCGCAAAGTTATTGAAGATCACGGTGGTTTCATGGAGCTTCATGATGCACCGGAGAGTTTTTATGAAGGTCGTGGTGCGATGATCCGTTTGATATTTCCAGCGGATGGGGGTAAGCAGGGTAATATTATACAAGCCATAAATCATAAGATAGGGGAATAGTATGGTATCAGATATCTTGATTGTTGATGATGAAGCAGATATTCGTGAGCTTGTTGCTGGTATTTTAGATGATGAAGGTTATGAAACGCGTGTTGCTTGTAACTCTGATGAAGCATTGGCTCAAATTAGTGAGCGTATTCCAAAGCTCATTTTTTTGGATATTTGGCTACAGGGTAGTCGTCTCGATGGTTTAGCACTGCTTGATGAAATTAAAACACAATATCCGGCTCTTCCGGTCGTTATGATCTCTGGTCATGGTAATATTGAGACGGCTGTTTCCGCTATAAAGCGAGGGGCATATGATTTCATTGAAAAACCTTTTAAAGCTGATAGACTTGTATTGGTTGCAGAGAGAACACTTGAAAATTCAAATTTAAAACGTGAGCTTTTAGAATTGCGAAAGCGTTCGAACGAGACATTAGAGTTGCTCGGAAAATCGACAGTTATAAAAAATTTGCGTCAAATCATAGAAAAAGTAGCACCAACCAATAGTCGCATCATGATAACAGGTCCTTCAGGGGCAGGAAAAGAGACTGTTGCACGAGCTATTCATGCGCTCTCAACGCGTTCGAATGGGCCATTTGTTACAATAAATGCTGCAACGATTACTCCGGAAAGAATGGAAATAGAGCTGTTTGGCAGCGAAATGGAGGGAAGAGAGCGTAAAATTGGTGCCTTAGAGGAAGCTCATGGCGGTATCTTATATCTTGATGAAATTGCTGATATGCCGCGTGAGACTCAAGGGAAGATTCTTCGGGTTTTAACGGGGCAAACATTTGAGAGAATTGGCGGCACAAAACGTGTTAAGGTGGATGTCCGTATCATTTCTTCGACAGCGCAAAATCTTGAAAACCTTATTTCTGATGGGCGCTTTAGGGAGGATCTTTTTCACCGTCTTTCCGTTGTTCCTATTGTTGTTCCGCCCCTTTCAGCGCGTCGTGAAGATATTCCAGAACTTGTACATCATTTTGTAAAAACAATATCACAGCAGGTTGGGATTAAACCGCGTGCAATCAGTGATGATGTGATTGCTATTTTGCAAACGCACGCTTGGCCGGGTAATGTGCGGCAATTACGTAATAATATTGAGCGTCTTCTTATTCTTGTGCGGGATGGTGATGGTCCTATAACAGCGGACTTTCTTCCCAGTGAAGTAAGTGATTCTTTGCCACGTCTTCAAATGGATTCAGATGAAAGTATAATGGATTTGCCGTTACGTGAAGCTCGAGAATTATTTGAAAAGAGATATTTAGTGGCGCAGATTGGGCGTTTGGGTGGAAATATATCACGTACTGCTGAATTTATAGGCATGGAGCGTTCAGCTTTGCACCGTAAACTTAAAGCGCTTGGAGTTTCTTAAAGCGATGCGTATTATTATTTGTGGAGCAGGACAGGTTGGTTATGGGATAGCAGAGCGTCTTGCTGCTGAAAATCACGATGTTACTGTTATTGATATTGAAACGAGATTAATTGAAAAGATTCGCGATACATTGGATGTGAGAGGTTTTGTTGGTCACGGTTCACGGCCTGAAGTTCTTTTGGCTGCAGATGCAGACAAAGCTGATATGTTGATTGCTGTCACTTTGTTTGATGAAGTTAATATGGTAGCTTGCCAAGTAGCACATTCATTATTTAATGTGCCCACAAAAATTGCTCGTATTCGCTCACAATCTTATTTAGAACCACGTTATAAGACGCTTTTTTCCAGAGAGAATATTCCCATTGATGTGGTTATTTCGCCAGAAGTTGAAGTTGGGGAAATGGTTTTGCGCCGTATTGCTTTACCTGGTGCAATAGATGTTCTTTATTTTTGTAATGATGATATTGTGGCACTAGCTTTGGAATGCATGGAAGATTGTCCCGTTATTAATACACCTTTGCGTCAATTAACAGAGCTTTTTCCAGATCTTCATACGACGGTTACTGCTATTAAACGTGGCGCGGAATTATTGGTTGCACATTCAGAAACGCAACTACGCGTTGGTGATATAACCTATCTTGTTGTTTCTCGTGAACAGATGCGTCGTGCTGTTGGGCTTTTTGGTCATAAAGAACAAGATGCCCACCGCATGATTATTGCAGGGGGTGGTCACATTGGCCTTTATGTTGCACAGGCTATTGAAAAGCGTTTTCATAAATTAAAATTGAAGATTATAGAAGCGCATAGAGAAAGAGCCCTCACAATTGCTGATCAGCTTGAAAAAACAACAGTTTTATACGGTAACGTGTTAGATCCAGTGATTCTTCAAGATGCGGGAATTGATCAGTCCGATTTAATGATTACATTGACCAATCAAGATCAGGTTAATCTCTTAAGCGCTATTATTGCTAAAAGATTGGGCTGCAAAGCCAATATGGTATTGATTAATAATGTTGCCTATCAAGAATTTAGTCGTGCTGTTGGTGTGGATGCATATCTTAATCCCCATAGTGTTACAATATCGAGAATTTTGCAACAAATGCGCCGTGGGCGTATTCGTTCTGTTCATTCAGTTTTTAATGGCCGAGCAGAAATTATTGAAGCTGAAGTGATGCAAACATCTTCATTGGTTGGTAAGTCATTATCAGAGCTCAATTTATCAGATGGTTTGAGAATTGGTGCAATTTATCGCAATAAGACAATAATACAGCTTTCGGCAGATACGCGTATTTTGTCTGGTGATAGAATAGTGATTTTTGCTCTTGCTGATAGGGTTCGTGATGTTGAACAACTCTTTCGCGTAAGTTTAGAATATTTTTGATGTATTATCTATGGATATTTGTACTTTTTGGTATAGTGGACAATTAAGATTGGTAGATAGGCTTTGTTTGTCTTCAATGGTTAAAACTGGACAGCGCGTTAAGCTTTTTAGTTATGATAAAAAAATAGATAATCTCCCTGCTGGTGTTGAGCTGTATGAAGCCGAATCAATTTTACCACGCTCAGCAATTTATCGCCTTGATCCCGATTTTTCTGATGATAAACTAGGGTGTACAATTGTTCAGTTCTCGGATTTTTTTCGTGTTATGCTGATGAAATATCAACAAGGTGTTTGGTTAGATACAGATGTTTACCTTGTTAAACAATTTCATCCAGATGCGGATAAGGTTTGGTTGGCAAGAGAAAATAATACAAGAGTAGGCGTTTCTGCACTTTATTTTCCGCCCAATAACCCTATTATAAAAATATTTGAGGATTATTGGGCAGGTGCAGAAATTATTCCTCATTGGCTTGGGTTTAAGCGTCGTGTTTGGAGACCGTTCTGGTTAAAGAGGAAAAACATGCCGATTTTACCGGGAAATCTTGGCGTTACAATATTTGGCAATGATGGTATTTCACGATTAGCAAAACGATATGGTTTTTTTCATGAAGCAAAGGAAAAGGAAACTTTTTATTATTGGACTGGGCGAAAAACTGAACGTATTTTTGAACCAGCTTTTGGCGTAAAGCCGCTTACAGATTCACGCTTGATAGGTTTTCATATTCACAGAAAGACAAAGACTACGAAAAGACCTCAGGAAGGAAGTTTTTACCATTGGGCGGTATCTCGCATTCCGGATGTTCATCATTTGTTTAGGTAGAGTTATTATTGCTATTTTAACTATTGAGATTTTAATCTATCTTATACAATCTCTTGATTGTAGCTTGCACAAGAGAGTAATGTTAACATATGGACAAAAACATTGAATGTGTAAAGAGCGGTTGTTATATGAACGGAAAGTAAAAATATGAGTGATCCAATGAAAACAGCATTAAGCCTTGTTCCTATGGTTATTGAACAAACAAATCGTGGTGAACGGGCCTATGATATTTTTTCCCGTCTTTTAAAGGAACGGATTATTTTTATTAATGGACCTGTTGAAGATGGTATGGCAATGCTTGTTTGTGCACAATTGCTTTTTTTGGAAGCGGAAAATCCTAAAAAAGAAATTAGTCTTTATATTAATTCTCCAGGTGGTGTCGTAACATCTGGTATGGCTATTTATGATACTATGCAGTTTATTCGCCCTCCTGTTTCTACGCTTTGCATGGGGCAAGCGGCATCTATGGGGTCTTTATTATTAACGGCTGGAGCAAAAGGTCATCGTTTTACATTGCCAAACGCACGTATTATGGTGCATCAACCATCTGGTGGTTTTCAAGGTCAAGCTTCAGATATTGAGCGACATGCGCAAGATATTATAAAGATGAAACGGCGTTTAAATGAAATTTATGTTCAACATACGAGTCAAGATTATGAGGTTATAGAGAGAACTCTCGATCGCGATCATTTTATGACAGCAGAAGAAGCCAAAGCGTTTGGCTTAGTTGATGATGTTATACAATACCGTGCAGAAACTGAAAAAGAAGAAAAAGATTAAGAATTTTTATAGAAAAAACAGCTACTTTAAATCAAGAGTTTTATAAAAAATATCGCAAAATAAGAGAAACACCTAAAAGTATTGAGACATGCATGGTTTTCTATATGTCTTTTAGTTTTCATGATGAAAGGCTTCCTTTGAAAAGGCAAAGTGTTCATATATTGTGGTGAAAGGAAAGAAAAATGAGCAAAATTAGCAATAGCGGGAACGAATCAAAAAATACTCTCTATTGCTCGTTCTGCGGCAAGAGTCAGCATGAGGTGCGTAAGCTCATTGCGGGGCCTACTGTATTTATCTGTGATGAATGTGTAGAGCTTTGCATGGATATTATTCGGGAAGAAAATAAGTCTTCTGGGGTTAAGGTGCGTGATGGTGTTCCTACGCCACAGGAAATTATAACAGTTCTTGATGACTATGTTATTGGTCAGCAGCATGCAAAGCGTGTTCTTTCTGTTGCTGTTCATAATCATTATAAACGGTTGGCGCATCAGTCTAAAAGCAATGATATTGAGTTGGCTAAATCAAATATTCTTCTTGTTGGTCCAACGGGTTGTGGTAAAACTTATCTTGCACAAACATTAGCACGTATTATTGATGTGCCTTTTACGATGGCGGATGCGACCACTTTGACTGAAGCAGGTTATGTGGGGGAAGATGTTGAAAATATTATTCTTAAGCTCCTTCAAGCAGCAGATTATAATGTTGAACGTGCACAGCGTGGTATTGTTTATATCGATGAGGTTGATAAGATTTCTCGTAAAGCAGACAATCCTTCTATTACAAGAGATGTTTCGGGGGAAGGAGTTCAGCAAGCATTATTAAAAATTATGGAAGGAACGATTGCTTCTGTTCCTCCTCAAGGTGGACGTAAGCATCCGCAACAAGAGTTTCTTCAGGTTGACACCACAAACATCTTATTCATTTGTGGGGGAGCTTTTGCAGGTTTAGAACGGATTATTTCAGGGCGTGGTGAAAAAACTTCTATTGGTTTTTCTGCGACTGTTAAGGCTCCGGATGAGCGTTGTGTCGGTGAAATTTTTCGTGATTTAGAGCCTGAAGATCTTATTAAATTTGGTTTAATACCAGAATTTATTGGGCGGCTTCCTATAGTCGCTACCTTAGAGGATTTAGATGTTAACGCCCTCATGCAAATTTTATCCCAACCTAAAAATGCGTTAGTAAAGCAATATCAGCGTCTTTTTGAAATGGAGAATGTTGAGTTAGCATTTCATGAAGATGCTTTACGTGTTATTGCAAAGAAAGCAATTGAACGTAAAACTGGTGCTCGTGGTTTACGTTCTATTATGGAGAAGATCCTTCTTGAGACGATGTTTGAGCTACCGGCTCTTGAAGGCGTTCAAAAAGTGGTTATTTCGAGTGATGTCGTTGATGGTAAAGCGCGTCCTCTTTATATTTACTCAGAACGTGCAGAAGATAAAGAAAATGTATCAGCATGACATTGTGCGATGCACAATATAAAAGGTGGTAGTGAACGGTATTTGATAGGTGTTTCTAATAATATCATTATAATGCTTGATTTATGTATGCGTAATTACCACTTCATGTACAGTGAAGAGCTGAGATTTTCTAAAGGTGGGCTAATTGTTGTAGATAGCTCATAGGCTCCAGAAAGGAGAGTTATGCAATATATTGATGAAAAGACAGATGAAGTAAGAGATGGGGTTTATGCTGTTTTACCTCTTCGTGATATTGTTGTCTTCCCCCATATGATTGTTCCACTTTTTGTGGGCCGCGAAAAATCAATTCGTGCTCTTGAAGAAACGATGGCGGTTGATAAGCAAATACTATTGGTGACACAAAAAAATGCTTCTGATGACGATCCAAAATCAGAGGATATTTATCATATTGGTACATTTGCTAATATTCTTCAACTTTTAAAGCTTCCTGATGGTACTGTAAAGGTTTTGGTTGAAGGAACTGCACGTGCAAAAATTAGTCAATTTTCTTTAAGTGAAGGTTATCATCAGGCTTTTGCAACTGTTACAGAAGAACCTAGAGAGAGTGATGTTGAGATTGAAGCTCTTTCAAGGTCAGTGATTACTTATTTTGAAAACTATGTAAAGCTTAATAAAAAAATCTCTCCTGAAGTTGTGAATGCGATTGGCCAGCTTGATAATCCTTCTAAGCTTGCCGATACGATTGCTTCTCATTTGATGATTAAACTGGCAGAAAAACAGGAAATATTAGAGCTCTTACCTGTGCGGGCCCGTCTTGAACGTGTTTTGTCCTTCATGGAAGGAGAAATTTCTGTTTTGCAGGTTGAAAAACGTATTCGTTCGCATGTTAAACGGCAAATGGAAAAAAACCAACGAGAATATTATCTCAATGAGCAGATGAAGGCTATTCAAAAAGAGTTAGGAGCAGGTGATGATAGCCGAGATGAACTCTCTGAATTAGAAGAACGTATCAAGAATACAAAACTATCCAAGGAAGCACAGGAAAAAGCTGGAGCAGAATTGAGAAAATTACGGAATATGTCTCCTATGTCTGCAGAAGCGACAGTTGTACGTAACTATCTTGATTGGTTATTAGCAATGCCTTGGGGTAAAAAATCTAAGATTAAAAACAATTTAGATTTTGCTGAAAAGGTCATGAATAATGAACATTTTGGTCTTGAAAAAGTTAAGGAGCGAATTATTGAATATTTGGCCGTACAAAGTCGCGCGTCAAAGATAAAAGGTCCCATTATTTGTTTGTTAGGTCCTCCAGGTGTAGGGAAAACATCATTAGCGCGCTCTATTGCAAAGGCAACGGGACGTGAGTATGTTCGTATCTCATTGGGAGGTGTCCGAGATGAAGCAGAAATTCGTGGACATCGCCGAACATATATTGGCTCGATGCCTGGGAAAATTATCCAGTCTATGAAAAAAGCAAAAAAATCTAATCCGCTTTTCTTGCTTGATGAAATTGATAAAATGGGCCAAGATTTTCGTGGTGATCCTTCATCCGCTTTATTAGAAGTTCTTGATCCTGAACAAAATGGTACATTCATTGATCACTATTTGGAAGTTGAATATGATCTTTCTGATGTCATGTTTATCACAACTGCCAATACGCTTAATATTCCAGGTCCGTTAATGGATCGTATGGAAATTATTCGTATCGCTGGTTATACTGAATGTGAGAAAATGGAAATTGTTAAACAGCATCTTTTACCAAAGGCACTAAAAGATCACTGTTTATCTAAAAAAGAACTCAGTATTTCTGATGGCGCACTAAGGTCAATTATTCAGTTTTATACACGTGAGGCAGGCGTTCGTAACCTTGAACGTGAACTCATGAAAATTTCCCGCAAATCCGTTACAAAAATTCTCAAAACACATCAAAAATCTGTAAAAGTTACAGAAAGTAATATTCATGATTTCTTGGGTGTTAAACGTTATCATTACAATCAGATTGAAGGAGAAAATCAAGTTGGTGTTGTAACAGGTCTTGCGTGGACAGAAGTCGGTGGAGAGTTATTGACTATTGAAGGAGTTATGATGCCCGGCAAAGGGAAGATGACTGTAACTGGAAATTTACGTGATATTATGAAAGAGTCCATTTCAGCGGCAGCATCTTATGTACGTTCTCGTGCTGTTGATTTTGGTATTGAACCTCCACTTTTTGAAAAACGCGATATCCATGTTCATGTTCCAGAGGGTGCGACACCAAAAGATGGCCCATCGGCTGGGATTGCAATGGTGACAGCAATTGTTTCGGTCCTTACAGGAGTAGCTGTGCATAAAGATATTGCAATGACTGGTGAAATTACTTTACGTGGACGCGTTTTACCCATTGGTGGATTAAAAGAAAAACTCTTAGCAGCTCTTCGAGGAGGGATAAAAAAAGTACTTATTCCTGAAGAAAATGCAAAAGATTTGGTTGATATTCCTGATGATGTCAAAAATAATATGGAAATTATTCCGGTAAATCATGTGAGTGAAGTTTTGAAACACGCTTTGGTTCGTTTTCCAGACACTATTGAATGGAAAGAACCCTCTACAGGGGCTGTGCCAATCCGGTCAGAGAGCAGTGATAGTGAAGGAATACAGATTGCGCACTGATTCACTTATCTCATTTATAACGGCATTTTTTAGGTGGTAGAAGATGTTGTTGAGGTTATTATTCTGTTTTTTGTTGGAAAAAGTGAAAAATTCCGTGAATAACTGTGATTATTGCTAAAAAAACAATGTTTTGGATAAAAATAAGACTTCTGTTTGCTGTACTTTTCAATAAACTGACCAATAACATGATTAAGTCATGTTCAGGTAATATAGGGAAAGGAAATATTTTATGAATAAAAGTGAATTCGTTAGCTCCGTTGCTGAAAAGGCAGGTGTTTCGAAAGCGCAAGCTGGTGCTGTTGTTGATGCTTTTATGGCTTCTGTAACAGAAGCTTTGGCTTCAGGGGGAGATGTTCGTCTTCCAGGTTTTGGCACTTTTGAAGTTTCTCATCGTGCTGCAACAAAGGGGCGTAATCCTTCAACTGGTGCTGAAATCGATATTCCAGCACGTTCTGTACCCAAATTTTCTGCAGGAAAAAGCCTTAAAGAAGCAGTTAATAAAAAATAATTTAAGCTACATTAAAAAAACCCGATTTATTTATAAGCGGGTTTTTTTAACACATGTGTTATGCTTGTTTTTCACATAAAACTTTGAGATCCTTGCGATATTTTTTATTTTCATGTATTGCTGAAATATATTGTTTTTAGTCTTTTCAATGAAATATTGTACTGTATTAATTGAGCGCGGGTATGGCTTATAAAATGTAATATTAACTTTTATTACGCTGAAGTGTTACGGTATTTATTTCAAAACAAGATCCGTAAATAATATGAAGCGGAAAACTCTGTAAAGTCCATAAAAGTTATTATATATCACCATTTACGCTTAATAAAAGTGCATGTTGGTGCCACCTTGCTATCTATTTTCTCAGTTCCTATAATGTTGCGACTAGCCCCAGATATCTGAGACGAGTGCATAAGGGATAGTTTTATTCTTTTACTCTTATACGCCAACCTTTCTTGTGACGCACCAAGAGGATAATTTTATTGATTTATTATAAGATCCTGAAATAAAAAAATCTTTTGATATTCAGATTTGGTTTTTAATATTGGGATTTTTCTTGGCATTTGAGAGGGGAGAGATAGCTCCAGCTCTATCCTACAAATATTTTTTCCATATCTTTATTTCACTTGTGATATGCAAGCGAGTATTTTTCCTTCATCATACAAGAGTTAAAATGAGAGAACATCACAAATTTTGAGGGAGGAAGTTAAAAAACAGAAAAATTACTCTTATAAAATAATATACATTACGTAATATAAAAACTATTAATAAAGATAGTACAGTATTACTTGTGTATCTCCATTTATTTATTTTGATTATTCATAATATGTTTATATAATTATTTTGTTTTTAGTCATTAAATCATATTAAATTATTGATAGCGGTAAAGTTTTTTTATAGCCAAAAGTTATTTTACAGCATCTACATAATTGAATAAATGATGAAACGTAGGGTAGTATTTATTGATTGGGGGAGACAGTCTTTAAAAGGCTTTAGAATGATTTTTTCACGAGAGTTATAAAGATCTATTCAGTAGGAGAGAGGCGAATCGTGTGTTTTTTATAAACAGGAGCTCTTTGATTCTTTATTTGCTAACCACTGAGTACAATCATTGAGAGCTCTCGCTGTTATGGCTTGTTTTTTTACTAATTTTTTTTCTTTACTTGGTAAGCGTTTTCCTGAATGTTTAATAGAAGCAATAGGCGGAAAGAGTCCGAAATTGATATTCATTGGCTGAAAAGATTGTGTTTCTGCTTTTTCATCTATGATGTGTCCCCCTGTAATATGATTCAAAAGGGCTCCGAATGCTGTAGTTTGTGGGGGTAGGCAAGGGGAAATATGATGATATTCGGCAGCAGCAAAACGTCCAGCAAGAAGCCCTATTGCCGCTGATTCTACATAACCTTCACATCCGGTAATTTGCCCTGCAAAGCGTAGTTGTTTTTTTTGTTTTAAACGAAGGGTTTGATCAAGAATAATTGGCGAGTTGAGGTAGGTATTGCGGTGAAGACCACCAAGACGCGCAAACTCTGCTTTTTCAAGACCGGGAATCATTCTAAAAATGCGAATTTGTTCACCATATTTCAATTTTGTCTGAAAGCCGACCATATTATAAAGCGTTCCAAGTTTATTATCTTGGCGTAATTGAACGACGGCATAGGGTTTAACTGTAGGGTTATGGGCATTAGTTAAGCCCATAGGTTTCATAGGACCATGTCTTAACGTTTCAAGTCCGCGCTCAGCCATAATTTCAATGGGGAGGCATCCATCAAAATAGGGCGTTTTTTCAAAGTCACGAAACTCTGTTTTTTCAGCATTTTTTAACGCTTCAACGAATGTTTCATATTGTTCTTTGTTGAGGGGACAATTAAGATAATCTTTTCCTGTTCCCTCAGGACCAATTTTATCATAGCGAGACTGATACCAACAAATGTTGATATCAATACTGTCGGTATGGATAATAGGTGCAATTGCATCAAAAAAAGAAAGAGCTTTTATACCGGTTATTGCTTGTAATTTTTGAGCAAGTGCAGGCGATGTAAGGGGGCCTGTTGCAATGACAACATGTTTCCAAGCTTTAGGAATTTCTTGAACTTCTTCACGTTTGATTGTTATAAGAGGGTGGTTTTCTAGTGCTGTTGTAACGGTTTTTGAAAATCCATCACGGTCAACGGCAAGAGCACTCCCTGCAGGGACTTTATTGGTATCAGCAGCTTTCATAATTAATGATTTCGCTAATCGCATTTCAGCATGGAGAAGTCCTACGGCATTTGTTAATGAATCATCGCAACGAAACGAATTTGAACAAACCAGTTCTGCCAATTTATCGGTTTTATGGGCATCTGATTTTTTTTCGGGTCGCATTTCATGCAAAACAACAGAAATTCCTGACTGAGCGATTTGCCAGCTTGCTTCACACCCCGCAAGACCGCCACCGATGATATGAATTGGGATATCAAATGTCTTTAACATAATTGACTTTTAGCGTAAGCAGTTATGTATGAAAAGCATAGATTTTGTTTTTTTTAATATATTTGTTTGCTTTTTTTCTGTAATTAATGGTATAGAAACGCCGCTTGTATAAGGTTATTAGCTTGTAAGTTTGAGCGGATGTGGCGAAATTGGTAGACGCACCAGATTTAGGTTCTGGCGGGAGACCGTGGGGGTTCGAGTCCCTCCATCCGCACCAAAGCAATCCCTTAAGTGCTACGGATTTCTACGTGTCTGAAATTCCGCTTCATGGTAAATGTAACACTCGAAGTGTTAGAATGTAATGATTATTAGAGTGGGTTGATCCCTCTCCTTAGAAAAATGAAGGTGTTTAATGCAGGTTACCGAGACGCTTAATGAAGGACTGAAGCGCGAAATTAAGATCGTGGTTCCAGCGAAAGATTTAGAAGAAAAGTTGAATGAACGATTGGATGATACCAAGGGAAAAATCAAGCTTAATGGTTTTCGTCCCGGTAAAGTGCCTAGTGGGCATTTGCGAAAAATGTATGGTAAATCCTTTATGGCGGAGATTCTCAATGAGATACTCAGTGATGCACCCCGTTCTATTTTAGCGGACCGCAATGAACGTGCAGCGATGCAGCCAAAAATTGATATAGATGAAGATGAAAAAATTCTAGATGGCAAAGCTGATTTTACTTTTAGTTTAAAGTATGAAGTTTTACCAAAAATTGACATTAAAGATTTTGAACATATTAAGGTTATCCGTGAAATTGCAATTATTCCTGAACAGGATATTGATGATCAAGTCAATCGCGTCCTTTCTTCTACGCGTAATTATTCTCTAAAAGAGGGGAATTCTGAAGAAGGTGATCGCATTACCATAGATTATCAAGGTAAGCTTGAAGGCGTTCCATTTGAAGGTGGGGCAGATAGTGATGCACAACTGATTCTTGGGGCAAAACAATTTATTCCTGGTTTTGAAGAGCAATTGGTTGGTGTGAAAGCTGGGGATGTAAAAACGATTTTTGTTAAATTTCCTGATAATTACAGTGCGGCACATTTGGCGGGACGGGAAGCAGAGTTTGACATTACTGTCAAAGCTGTCTTTAAACCAGATGAATTAAAAATTGATGATGAAGCAGCGCAAAAAGTTGGTTTAGAGTCTCTAGATCGCTTACGTGAGGTCGTTCGTGGGCAGATTGAAAGCCAATATGGTTCAGTGACACGTCAAAAAGTTAAGCGTCAAATTCTTGATGCTTTAGATGCTGATTATAATTTTGAGATTCCTGAAGAACTTTTAGAGGTTGAGTTTAACAATATATGGGCTCAGGTTAATGATGATTTGAAAAAGGCTGGGCGCAGTTTTGAAGATGAAGGTATTACAGAAGAAAAGGCACGGGAGGAATATCGTGTCCTTGCGCAGCGTCGTGTTCGTCTTGGTTTGGTGCTTTCTGAAATTGGAATGAAGGTTGGTGTTAAAGTTAGTGAGGATGAGCTAAAAGCAGCAGTTTTTGATCAGGTTCGCCAGTATCCTGGACAAGAGAAAGAGATTATGGATTTTTTCCGTAAGACTCCGGAAGCTGTTGAAAATCTACGTGCTCCGATTTTTGAAGAAAAGGTCATTGATCATTTATTAGCACAGATAAAAGTCACAGATAAAGAAGTGACGGTTGAAGAGTTGATGAAAGAATATGACGAATCAGATATCCCTGAAGAAAAGCCGGCAAAGAAAAAGTCTGCAGTGAAAGAAACGTCTACAGAGAAAAAACCAGCTAAGAAAAAGGCTCCTAAAAAAGCTTAATATTTATGCAAACAGAACAAGCCCGATAGAAACGGGCTTGTGTTGTAAGATTTATGTCCTGGGGTTACACTGAGAGAATGGTTTTAGATAAGCCATGAGTAAATTTTAAAATATTGGTAGTGGATTGGCAATGAGCATCATTGATACGCGTACTCCTGATTCTAAGCGTTTTATTTCTGGAGTTACAGGTGATTGGGAAGTCATCATTGGCATGGAAGTTCATGCGCAAATCATATCAAATTCAAAACTTTTTTCAGGAGCATCAACAAAATTTGGTGCAGAGCCGAACAGTCATGTATCACTTATTGATGCAGCCATGCCAGGTATGTTACCTGTTCTTAATCAAGAATGTGTTCGTCAAGCGGTTCGAACGGGGTTAGGATTAAAGGCGCATATTAATTTAAGATCTGTTTTTGATCGCAAAAACTATTTTTATCCAGATTTACCGCAGGGGTATCAGATTTCTCAATTTCGCTATCCGATTGTGGGAGAGGGAAAGATTATTATATCTGTTGGTCCAGATTCGAATGGCCAATTTGAAGATATTGAAGTGGGAATTGAGAGGTTGCATCTTGAACAAGATGCTGGAAAATCGATGCACGATCAACATCCAACAATGTCTTTTGTAGATCTTAATCGTTCTGGTGTTGCTCTTATGGAAATTGTTTCCAAGCCTGATATGCGCTCATCAGATGAAGCCAAAGCCTATATGACAAAATTGCGTACGATTGTTCGTTATTTGGGCACTTGCGATGGCAATATGGATGAAGGTTCTATGCGTGCAGATGTCAATGTATCTGTTCGTCGTCCTGGTGAAAATTTTGGAACGCGCTGTGAAATTAAAAATGTGAATTCTATTCGCTTTATTGGTCAAGCAATTGAATATGAAGCGCGTCGTCAGATCGCAATTTTAGAAGATGGAGGCGTCATAGATCAAGAGACTCGGCTTTTTGATGCCGCTAAAGGTGAAACGCGCTCTATGCGCTCAAAGGAAGAAGCGCATGACTATCGTTATTTTCCTGATCCTGATCTTTTACCGTTAGAATTTGATCAAGCATTTGTGGATGCTTTGGCAGCAGACTTACCAGAGTTGCCTGACGCTATAAAAGCACGTTTTGTTAAGGAAATGGGATTGACAGTGTATGATGCTTCCATTCTTGTGACAGAAAAGGCTATTGCTGATTATTTTGAAGAGGTAGCGCGTGGGCGTGATGGAAAAATAGTTGCCAATTGGGTGATTAACGACCTTTTAGGGGCTTTAAATAAAGATAATCGTGAGATTGAAGAGTCACCAGTATCGCCAAATCAATTGGGAAGCATTATTGATCTTATAAAAGAAGGAGTTATTTCTGGAAAAATTGCCAAAGATCTTTTTGAGATTATTTGGAATGAGGGGGGAGATGCACGCCAAATTGTAGAAGAACGAAATATGAAGCAGGTAACGGATACAAAGGCTATTGAAAGAGCTGTTGATGAGATCGTTGCCAATAATTCTGATAAAGTTGCGCAAGCAAAGCACAAACCTGCTTTAGCTGGTTGGTTTGTTGGACAGGTAATGAAAGTAACAGGTGGTAAGGCAAATCCCCAAGCTGTTAATGAATTGGTTAAGATGAAACTTGGCATAGATTAAATTTTATGGGGTGGAGAAGAAGCCATACATATGATATCTTCTTGAAATTAAAGGATAGCACGTTAACCTATCAATTGGAATTGTAGTTGAATTTACTAGTAACTTTTTCGATAATTTCAATCGTTAATAATTTTATTCCAACGATTAATTTCATGAACGCACTAAATGAATGGAATAGCAGATGGCTCGTTTTTTTAAGCAAATCTTCACATGGTGGAATGGCAATACCATTGGTACGCGTTTTTTCACATGGCGCAAAGGTAAGCGGATAGGGGAAGATCAATTTGGAAATATATATTATGAAGGAGGACTTCATAAGGATGGTTATCAGCACCGTTGGGTTATCTATAAAGGCTATTCTGAGGCCTCTACTATTCCACCAGGTTGGCATGGCTGGATTCATCATCGCTGTGAGTGTCCACCAACACAAGAGGATTATCATCCTTATGAATGGGAAAAGCCACATGTTGCCAATATGACAGGAACAAATGAGAACTATCGACCAAAGGGGGCTATCACCTCCAATGGAGAGCGTTCTTGTGTGCATGAAGATTATGATGCGTGGTCACCTAAAAAATAACATGTTTTAATGTGCGTGTGTATTTTTGTCTTATTTGACTCTATGTTATGAAAAGAATTATTTTTTAAGGTGCGATTGATTTTGATATGATGAGATTTTTTTTATTGTTAGGGGCGAGGCATTTTTTTTATATTTTTTTTATGGAAATTTTAGTGTTTTTATCCTTAAATAATGGGGTGCGGGCTGAGCGTATTAGCAATGGAATTGCTGTTTTTGCAGGTCTTGACAAAATCACGGGACGGACCACACGTTTTGAAGTTACTCTTGGTAAAATTTATCAGTACGGCGCATTACAGGTAACACCACGTGCGTGTTATACGAGCTCTAAAGATGAACCCACGCGTACAACTGGTTTTGTTGAAGTCAATGAAGTAACATTAGATAAAAAAATACGGCGTATTTTTACAGGATGGATGTTTGCAGATAGTCCTGGTTTGAACGCTGTTGAGCATCCTATTTATGATGTGTGGTTAAAGGATTGCAAGCAGAATGCTCAAGATCTTCCTCTTCAATAATTAGTGTGTTATCTATTTATAATACATTGATTTATAATGGTCCTTTATCATTTTACAACTTAATAGCAAATTCCTATGATTACCTCATTTAATTTTTTTTATATTGAATAATCCAAACTATTCTCTTGCGCGTTACAAGTGGCGGATGTGTCAATAACACTGTCTAAAAAAGGAATAAAAAATTCCGTCATGAACTGTTTAAATTCAAAGATGCATCATTAGAATCAACATATTTTTTAAGTGTTTCATAAGAGACAGTTCTTGAATTATATCTGTTAAAGGTTGAAATGAAAGGCTTGTTTATATTTGTTAAAGAGATGAACTGACGCTTTTGCATGTATGTGGGAAACAGATTATCAAGTAAGTAATTTATCATGAAACACTAATTATTATATCTAGAGAACGCTGTATTGGTATTTTTCTCATAGAGATGTCGTTTTTCGTTCAAAGCGTAGAAGCAATGCAGGCCATATTAATGGAAAAATTGAGATTTAAGATTCTTTAAAGTTTATCAATCGAAGTATAGCTTGGTTAAAAAATGCAATAATCAATATATTTCTAGTAAGAAAATAATGTTTATATATTTTTATTATACACCACCTCATAAGTGAGTTTGTCTATTCGTAAGTTCTTGTATATTGCATGGTAACTTCACATTTAAGTAAGTAGGATACCACTAAGTTTGTAAATCATATTCTTGATATCCATGCTTTTTAAAATCTTTTGTATAAAATACACGTGTTTTCATATAGAGCTATTGAAAATTTAAAAAGGGGTTTCGAAGAGGCGTTGAGAAGATTCTGCATCACTGGGAATGGTATATTTATTTTGTATAAAGTATAACCCATTTTCTAAAAAATACGAGATTTTATACAATGAAAGTTTCTAGTCACCAACATAATGATGTTTCCCGATTGCCAAAACAACCTAAAGAACCCTTATTGAATGTTCCATTTATTATAGTTGTTTTGATAGCATTTTGTTTTTGTCTTTATTGCATTTCTCAGTATTTTTTTTCTCATCATGTTTATGTTGAAAGCCTTGAGCTTTTTTCATTTATACCAGCATTGTTTAAGAGGGATCCTGTAGCATTTTGTTATACCATGGTGAGTTATTCATTTATGCATAGTAGTTTTAAACATGTTGCTCTTAATATGGTTTGGCTTTTGGTTTTCGGCTCTCCTTTAGCAAGGCATTTTGGTGTTTTACGTTTTTTAATTTTTTGGGTGTTAACGGCAGTTATTTCTGTTTTGACTTATTTTACATTTCATCAAGAAAGTACCATATCACTTATTGGGGCGTCAGGTGCCGTATCTGGAATGATGGGTGCTATTGCACGTTATGGTTTTCCTAGTGGTAATCTAGCTGTCAATGCGCAGAACGAAAAACTTTTAGGACCTTTATTATCTGTCAAAAAAGCTCTGTGTTCTAAGGGGGTTCTTGTTTATATGAGTGTATGGCTGACGACTGATTTGATCATAGGTATTTCTTCTATTTTGTTTGAAGAAAATGGCATCTCAATAGCATGGGAAGCTCATATTGGCGGGTTTTTTGCGGGTTTTTTGTTGGTTGGTTTTTTTGATGTTTCACAAAAAATTAAAAACTAGAATCTAAGATATTGATGTGCCACATAAAGAGCTATTGTTGCTGCATTTGAAACATTTAATGATTTAATATTTCCAGGCATGTCAAGGCGTGTTAAAGCGCAAACGGTTTCGCGTGTTTTTTTACGTAAACCTTTACCTTCTGCTCCTAAAACAAGAGCAATTTTATTCCCTGTTAATGCTGTTTCTAGAGGTTGGTCACCTTCTGAATCGAGACCAAAGCTTGTAAAACCTGTTTGATGAAGTTCTTGAAGAGCTTCAGCAAGGTTTCGTACGGTAATATAATGAATCATTTCCAGAGCTCCAGATGCCGCTTTCGCAAGAACACCGCTTTCGTGGGGAGAGTGACGGCAAGTTGTAATAAGTGCTTTAGCTTTCAATGCAACTGCAGAGCGCATAATAGCGCCAACATTATGTGGATCGGTAATTTGATCCATGACAATGACCAGATCAGTATTGGTTAGTTCCGACAGTTTGCATGGTTTGAGGGGGAGAGTTTCCAAAACAATACCTTGATGAACAGCCTCACTTCCAACAAGCGAATCAAGATATTTGGGGGTGCATAATGTAACAGAGCAAGGATAATCTGATTCGGATATATTTAATCGTTTTAAGGCATTTTGTGTAACGTAAAGACATTTTAAAATTCTTTTTGGGTTTTCTAAAGCAGCCTGAACAGAATGAATGCCATAAAGATGGATGATCTCTTGCTGTAAAGAAGCAGCTTTCTTCTTTGGGTGTGTAAAAGATCGAGAAGGAGAGCCTTTTGTATCGCGATATCGGCGACGCAAACGAGCATAATGAGAATTTTGTGATGTTTTTTCTTTCATAGCTTCTTTATAACGTGTTAATAAGAAAAATAGAGAGAAAAAATCTATGATTTAAAATTATGAGCAGGAAATTTGTACAGAATTGTATTTATTCTGTTGACAGATACAATAGTAATCGTCATAACCACTTCGCAATCAGATTGAATTGAATGGGTATTCAAGATGGTTGTCGTGATGTCTCATTGCGCGACTTTATCGGTGTAATGGAGGGGTGCCCGAGTGGTTAAAGGGGGCGGACTGTAAATCCGTTGCGTATGCTACGTTGGTTCGAATCCAACCCCCTCCACCATTCATCGAAGGAGAGTTAGTACGTGGGTCATGCGGGTATAGCTCAATGGTAGAGCAGCAGCCTTCCAAGCTGAATATGCGGGTTCGATTCCCGCTACCCGCTCCAAATGGTTGTTGATGATTGGGCAAATAGGTATGATGGAGGATATTCCATTTATAGATTTGGTGGGGTTTTCCGTCTAAGAGTTGTGGTGATTGGGCTGTTTACAGTCTGGTCAGACTTAAGTTTTGCAGAACTGTCCCTAGGTGCTAATAAAAATAGGGAATAAAACAAGAGATTAATAGCAATGGCGAAGAGCAAGTTTGAACGAACAAAACCGCATGTTAATATTGGTACGATTGGTCACGTTGATCATGGGAAGA